>NZ_JBYTEP010000023.1:0-58018 GCF_058792015.1 Cellulomonas sp. EB106-03-03-XG116 | reverse complement strand
GGGTACGGGGGCGGCAGCGGCTCCCCGCCCGGCAGCCCGGGCAGGGCAGGGAGCACCGGCGGGTCCTGCGGGTCGAGGCGGTAGCCGCCCGGGACCGCCCGCAGGTCGGCCCCCACGAGGGCGCGGATCCGCGACGCGTGGCTGTGCAGGGTGTGCTCGGCGCTGGGCGGGGGCCCCGTCGGCCACAGCGCGGCGATCAGGCGCTCCCGGGGGACCAGCGCGCCCCGGTGCGCCAGCAGCACCGCCAGCAGGGCGCGCTGACGGGAGCCGCGGACTGGCTCTGCCCCCTCCGCGGTCACGAGCTCCACAGGCCCCAGGACCCCGTACCGCATGAGGCCGATCGTGGCCCCCGGGGGGTGGGCGCGGCAAGGGGTGCCGCACCGCGGTGCAGGTGGACGCGGTTCCGCCACGGCGCCGCGGGCCGTGGTACCCCGCCCGGCTCACCCGCGCGGGGTAGCGTGCGACGAGCACTGCCGACCCGCCCCGGAGGGACCCGCCGCATGGCCCTGGACACCGCCCCGACCGCCGACCCGACGCGCGCCGCCCGGGTGCTCGACACCGCGGACACCCGCGACGCGCACTGGCGGGACCTGTACCGGGACCTGCACGCGCACCCCGAGCTGTCGGGCCGCGAGCACCGCACCGCCGCGGCGCTCGCGGCCGAGCTGCGCGCCTCCGGGCTCGAGGTCACCGAGGGCGTCGGCGGCACCGGCGTGGTCGGCGTGCTCCGCAACGGCGAGGGCCCGGTCGTCATGCTGCGGGCCGACATGGACGGCCTGCCCGTCCTGGAGGAGACCGGCCTGCCGTACCAGAGCCGGCACACCGACGTGAACCCCGCGGGGGAGACCGTCGCGACGATGCACGCGTGCGGTCACGACATGCACGTGACGGCGCTCGCCGCCGCGGTCGACACGCTCGCCGGCGCGCGCGACGCGTGGTCCGGGACGCTCCTCGTCGTGGGCCAGCCCGCCGAGGAGACGGCGACCGGCGCGAGCGCGATGCTCGCCGACGGCCTGTTCACCCGGTTCCCCAAGCCGGACGTGGCGCTCGGCCAGCACGTCGGGCCGCTGCCGGCCGGGGTGGCGAACCACTCCCGCGGGCTGCTCATGGCCGCGGCCGCGACCCTCGACGTGACCGTCCACGGGCGCGGCGGCCACGGCTCGCGGCCGTTCGTCACGGTGGACCCGATCCTCACCGCGGCCTACGCGATCACCCGGCTGCAGACGATCGCCGCGCGCGAGACGTCGCCGGAGGACCCGCTGGTCGTCACGGTCGGCACGTTCCACGCCGGCACGAAGTCGAACATCATCCCGGACACCGCCACCTTCACGGTCAACCTGCGCGCGCGGTCCGACGCCTCGATGGCGCGGGCGGTCGCGGCGGTCGAGCGCATCGTCGGCGCCGAGGCGCAGGCCGCGGGCTGCCCCGAGCCGCCGACGATCACGATGCGGGAGAACCCCCCGGCCACCGTGAACACGGCCGAGGTGGTCGACCGCGTCATGGCGGCGCAGCGGGCGGTCATGCCGGAGGGCGCGGTGCGGACCGCCGAGCCGCTGATGGGCTCCGAGGACTTCTCCGAGTACGGCCTGCCGAAGGGCCGGTACGACGGCGACCCGGTGCCCTACGCGTTCTGGTTCTGGGGCGGCATGGACCCCGCGCAGTTCCCCGACGGCTACGTCTCCGGCTTCTCCGCGGCCGTCCCCGGCAACCACACCGCCCAGTTCGCCCCGCTCGACGAGCCGACGATCGCCGCCGGGCGCCGGCTGCTGGTCGCCGCCGCGCTGGAGTTCCTGGCCTGACCGCGTCCGGGGGATGATGGCGGGCGTGCCCGCGCTCGACATCGTCCACCTGACCGACCCCGACGACGAGCGGCTCGCCGACTACGTCTCGCTGACCGACGTCGCGCTGCGCTCGCGGCACGAGCCCGAGAAGGGGCTCTACATCGCGGAGAGCTCGACGGTGCTCGGGCGGGCGCTCGCGGCGGGCCACAGGCCGCGGTCGGTGCTGGTGTCCCCGCGCTGGCTCCCGGACCTCACGGCGATGCTGGCGGCGCGGGACCCCGACGGCGAGCCCGTGCGCGTCTACGTCGCCGAGCCCGCGGTGCTGGAGGCCATCACCGGCTTCCACGTGCACCGCGGGGCGCTCGCGGCGATGCACCGCCCCGTGCTGCCGCCGGTCGCGGAGGTGATCGCGGGGGCGCGCCGGGTCGCCGTGCTGGAGGACGTGGTCGACCACACGAACGTCGGCGCGGCGTTCCGGTCCGCGGCGGCCATCGGCGTGGACGCGGTGCTGGTGACGCCGCGCTGCGCGGACCCGCTGTACCGGCGGTCGGTGCGGGTGTCGATGGGCACGGTGTTCCAGGTGCCGTGGACCCGGGTGGACCCGTGGCCGGGCGGGATCGAGCTGCTGCGCGAGGCCGGGTTCGTCACGGCGGCGCTGGCGCTGTCCGACGACTCGGTGAGCCTCGACGCGCTGGAGGCGGACCCCCCGGAGCGGCTGGCGCTCGTGCTGGGCGCCGAGGGCGACGGCCTGAAGCCGGCGACGATCGCCGCCGCGGACCTGACGGTGCGGATCCCGATGGCCGGGGGCGTGGACTCGCTCAACGTGGCGGCGGCCGGCGCGGTGGCGTTCTGGGCGACGCGCGTGCGGGGCTGATCCGCGGGGCGTGCGGAGGGCCCGGCCCCTCGCCCTAGAGTGGCCGCCCGGGCGGCACCGCCCGCCCACCTGCTGGAGAGGAGTCACGTCGTTGCCGCGGATCGACGCACCCACCGTCGCGGAGCACCGCGCCGCGCGCCGACGGGTCGCCGTTGTCCCGGGTGCGCAGGACCCGCGCGCCGAACGCGCGGGCGATCTCCGGCGTCGCGTCGGTGCAGCGGTCGGCCACCACGGTCACCGCCGCGGGTCGCGCCGTCTGCCGGCGCAGGGCGCGGAGCGTGCCGGGCAGGGCCGCCTGCTCGTCGTGGGCGGGCACCAGCACGACCAGCCGGGCACGGTCCACCGTCCGGCGCGCGGCGACCCGCGGCGGCGGGGCGTGCGGGGCGGGTACGGCTGCGGTCGGCATCGGGACCTCCGGAGGCTCGGGCGCCCGGCTCTCTGGCGGCCCGGGCGCGGCGTGCTCCCATCGGACCCCGGCGGGGGGTGGTGCTCAGGCCCGGCGGCGGGCGCGCGAGCAGCGCGGGGGCCGGGGTGGAGCACCCGGCCGGCCGGGGTCGGGTGACCCGGGCGCGCCTGCTCACGAGCGTCAGCGGATGCGGCGGGCCAGGCCCTCCCGGTCGCCGACGCCGATCTTGCGGTAGATCCGGTACAGGTGGTTGTCGATGGTGCGCACCGACACGCCGAGCGCCTCGGCGACCTCCCGGTTCGAGGCGCCCCCGGTGACGAGCCGGGCGATCTCGAGCTCCCGGGCGCTGAGCCCGGCGACCGGCCCGAGGGTGTCCAGCGCGCGGTCCAGGTCGCCCTCGGCCGCGGCAACCACGGCGTCGGCGGACCGGAGCTCGGCCTCGGCCGTCGCCGGGTCGCCCTGGAGCGCCGCCAACGACGCCGCGCGGGCGTGCGCGCGGACCGCGTGCACGCGCAGCCCGGCCGCCCGCAGCTCCGGGCCGACCCGCGCCGCCTCGCCCGGGCTGCCGGCCGCCAGCGCGGCGACGTACCGACCCAGCACCGGCAGCAGCGCGCCCTGCGCCTGTGCTGCGACGGCCGCCACCCGTCCGGCGGTCGGGTGGTCCGGCAGCACCTCCGCCGCGGCCGCGCCACCCAGCACCGCGGCCGGGACGTAGCCGCGGTCCAGGTCGCGCCCGACCTCCGCCCACAGCGCCCTGGCGTCGTCCCGCGGGTCCCGCCCCGAGGCGACCGACACCCGCGTCCGCGCGAGCGTCGCGGACGTCAGCGGCACCGGCCCCGGCGCCAGCCGCATCGCCGCCAGGCCGTCCCGCAGCGCCGCCGCGGCGACGACCCGCCCGTCGGCGGCCGCAAGGGACGCGCCGACGCAGAGCAGCACGCCCCGTGCCCACGGCTGGAGCGGCGCCGTCGACCCGAGCGCGAGGGCGCCGGGCAGGTGCTCGCGCAGCTCCCGGGACCGCCCCGCGAGCGCGAGACCGAGCGCGACCACCGCCGCGCCGAGCTCGACCGCGGGGCCGTCCAGCGCGGCCCGGGCCTCGTCGAGCGCCCGCGCCGCGTCGCGGACCGCGTCGTCGAGCTGCCCGGCGAGCAGCAGCGCGAGCCGGCGGGCGGCCTGGTCCTCGGGGTCCGGCGGCGTCGACCCGCGCGGCGCCTCCAGGGCGGCCACCGCGTCCTGCACCCGGCCGGCGGCGAGGAGCAGCCAGCCGTCCGGCCGGGCGTCGGCGGACGGCCCGGGTGCCTCGGCGGCGGCCGTGCCCACGCCGAGGAACAGCTCCAGGCGCGCTCGGGCGCGCCGCCCGGGGGCGTCGTCCCGGACCGGCACCGCCAGCGCCGCGGCCACGTCGCCGCACGCCAGGCCGAGGTAGCGGGCGTGCCACTCCTCGACGGCCGCCCCGCCTGCCGGCCCGAGCCGGTCCCGGGCCGCCGTGGCGGCGGCCTCGACCTCACGGCGGTCCGCCCCCGACCGGGCGAGCGCGTCGAGGTACCGCACCGCGGTGCCGGCCGTCGGCTCGTCCCGCCACGCCGCGCGCTGCACGGCGAGCCGGGTGGCGGCGGCGCGGCGCAGCCGGCGCCCCAGCACGGCGACCGCCTCGCGGGACCACGCCCCGGCCGGTCCCGGGCCGTCGGCCCACGGGGTCTCGGGGTCCTCCGGCCGCGGCGCACCCGCGCCGGACGCGTCCGCCGCGCCACCCGGGGACGCGTCCGCCGTCGCGGGCGGGTCGCCGTCGTGCCCCGGCGACGGGTCCGCGGCGAGCGCGCGCTCCACCTGCTCGCGGGCGCGCGCCGCCTCGAGGCGCCCGCCCGCGGTGAGCAGGTGCTCGGCGACGAGCGGCGGCACGACGGCGACCTCGGTCCCCGCCGCGGAGTCGACCACCCGGACCACGCCGGCGTCCTCGAGCGCGGCCAGGTCGTCCCAGCCGACCACCCGCCGGACGACGGCCGGGCTCGACGGGCCGAGCGTCGCCAGGAGCAGCAGCGCCCACCGGCCCTGTCCGTCGAGGCCCTCGAGCAGCGCGTCCACGACCGTCGCCAGCTCCGGGGTGCGCAGGTCGGCCACCGCGGTCCACACGCCGTCGACCAGGACCAGCCGCCGGGCCCGGCGCGCGGCGGACGTGACCGCCCTCGCGACACCCGGGAGCCCGGCGGAGAGGGCGTAGACCCGCGCCGCCGCGTCGGGCGACGGCGCGGCCCCCAGCTCGTCCGCCAGCACCGCGAGCAGCTCGTCGAACCGCAACGGGGGCACCGCGAGGGTCGCCGTGGGCACCGCCCCGGCCGCGCGCAGCGCCGCGGACCTGCTGGCGCGGGCCGGTCGGGACGTGAGCAGCGGCAGCGCGGCGGACCCCTCGGCCACCGCGGCGAGGACCGCGCGGCTCTCCTCGTCGAGCAGGTCCGCCCGTCGAGCGAGCAGCACCGCGCGACCCGCACCGACGGACTCGAGGACCCGCGCGGTCGCGGGTCCCAGCGGGTCCCCGGGGGCCGGTCGCGCGGCCAGCCCCGCGAGCGCGAGGGCCGCGAGCGGGCGACCTCGGACGCCCGCCCGACCCGGGACGCGCAGGACCTGCCAGCCGTCCTCGGCGAGCTCCTGCGCCGCGGCCTCGGCGAGCGCGCCCGCCCCCGCGCCCGGGACACCGGTCAGGAGGACGCCGGTGCCGGGGCGCAGCGCGTCGGCGACCGGGTCCGCCGCGGCGTCGCCCCCGGGCCCTGCCCCCATCCCGGTCACGGTACCGGTGACGCCGTGCTGCGGCGCGGGCGCCCTCCCACCCCGGTCGGACGACGGGACCGGGGCGCCGTCCGACCGGGGTGGGAGGGCGCGCCGGCCCGGTCGGCCCCGGGGCCGACGCGCGGGACGGGCGACCCGCGGGACCGTCGGTGCATGACCCGACGCGACCACGCCCGCCGCGCCCCCCGAGCCGTGCGCCGACCGGTCGCCCCGGTCGGGGCCGCGCTCGCGGCGCTCGCCCTCGCCGGCTGCTCCGCAGCCGGAGCCGCCGCCGAGCCGGACGCGCTGCCCGCGGTGCCGGGGGAGACCGCCGACGCGACGGCCGGCGCGCTTCCGGAGGTCGCCCCCGGCGCCGGTGCTCCGCCGCTGGACGACGGCCTGGACGGCGTCGACGCCGACCTCGCCGCCCGGTTCGCGGCCGCCCGCGCCACCGCGGAAGCCGCGGGCGTCGAGCTGCGCGTCACCTCGGGGAAGCGCACGCCGGAGGAGCAGCAGCGCCTCGTCGACGACGCGGTCGCGACGCACGGCGTCCCCGAGGCGTACCGCTGGGTGCTGCCGCCGGAGTCGTCGGCCCACGTGCAGGGCCTGGCGGTCGACGTCGGTCCGACCGAGGGGGCGTACTGGCTCGCGCAGCACGGGGTCGACTTCGGGCTGTGCCAGACGTACGCCAACGAGGTGTGGCACTTCGAGAAGCTGCCGGACGGCGCCGACACCTGCCCGGAGCAGCACCCGGACTCGTCCTGGGGCTGGGGGTAAACGCTGGCCGGCGGCGCCGGTGCCCCCGTAGCGTCGCGGCATGACGACCGCCGAGCACCGCCGCCCGACGACCGCCCCCGAGGACCTCGGTCCCGCCCTGCACGCCCGCGCCGAGGCCTCGGGCCTCAGCGGCGTCGTGCACGTCTCCCGCGCGGAGGAGGTGCTGTTCGCCCGGGCGTACGGCTGGGCCGACCGCGCCCGCCGCGTGCCCGCCGCGCCCGACCACCGGTTCGGCGTCGCGAGCGTCGCGAAGGGGTTCACGGCGCTGACGATCGCGTCCCTCGTCGAGGAGGGACGGCTCGGCTGGGACGACCCGGTGCGCCCGGTGCTCGGCGCGGACCTGCCGCTCGTCGACGACCGGGTGACCGTCGACCACCTGCTGGGCCACACGTCCGGGATCGGCGACTACCTGGACGAGAACGGCGACGGCGCGATCACCGACTACGTGCTGACGCTGCCGCCGCACGTGCTGGACGACACCGAGGCGTACCTGCCGATGCTCGCGCCGCACGCCCAGGTGTCCGAGCCGGGCACGGAGTTCGCGTACAACAACTCCGGGTACGTGCTGCTGGCGCTGGTCGCGCAGCGGGTCGCGGGCGCGCCGTTCGCCGACCTCGTCGCCGAGCGGGTCCTCGCCCCGGCCGGGATGACCCGCACGGGCTTCCCGCGGTCGGACGAGCCGGCGGCGGACCTCGCGGTCGGGTACCTCGACGAGGACGGCCCGCGGACGAACGTGCTGCACCTGCCGGTCCGGGGGAGCGGCGACGGCGGGCTCGCCACGACGGCGGCGGACCTGGCCGCGTTCTGGCGCGCGCTGACCGCCGGCCGGATCGTCCCCGGGGCCACGGTCGCCCGGCTCACCGAGCCGCTGCACGTGGTCGAGGACGAGGGCATGCGGTACGGGCGCGGGTTCTGGCTCGGCCTCGACTCCGGCGACCTGGTCCTGGAGGGCTACGACGCGGGGGTGTCGGCGCGCACCCGGCACGACCCCGCGACCGGGGTCACCGTCACCGTGCTCGCGAACACCTCGGACGGGGCGTGGCCGGTGCTGCGCGAGCCCGGGGACGACTGACGCGACGCCGGCCGCCCGCGCCTCACCCGCGCGCGGCCGGCCACTCGTCGGCGAGCACCGCGTACAGGTAGGCGTCGTGCCAGACCGGTGCCCCGTCCGCGTCGGTGCGGAACGAGGCGCACCGCCGCTCGTGGCCCTCGCGCCGCAGGCCCAGCCGCTCGAGCAGCCGCCAGGACGGCGCGTTCCGGGGGTCGCAGCGCGCGACGACCCGGTGCGCGTCCTCGGCCCGGAAGCAGTCGTCGACGACCGCGCGGGCGGCCTCGGTCGCGTAGCCGGCGCCGCCGTGCGCGGGGTGGAACACGTAGCCGAGGGTCCAGGTGCGCCACGCCTCGGGGCCGGTGGGCGCGCGGAACACGTGGCCCAGCAGGACGCGGTCCGCGGTGCGCTCGACGGCCACGAACCGGGGATCGGTCTCCCGGCGCAGCGCCTCGGCGTCGGCCTCCTCCCGCGCGCAGGCGTCGTACGGCTCGAAGCGCACCACGTCCGGGAGCCCGAGGTACCCGTGCAGGGCCGGGCCGTCCGAGGCGGCGAACGGGCGGAGGGTCAGGCGGTCGGTGAGGGCGTGCACGGGCGCGACGCTACGGACGCCGCGCCCGGCGGTCCACGGGATTCCCGTGGCCGCGGCGGCTCAGCTCGCGCCGCGCCCGGTCTCGCCCTGGAGCCGGTCGATCATCTCGGAGGCCTGCGCCTTGGTCAGGCCCTCCGGGACCTCCTCGCCGGCCTCCCGCGCGAGGGTGTGCAGGTAGGAGTCCTGCGGGCCGGTGATCGGCTCGTCGCCCGTCACCCAGTCGGCGGGGTCCTTGGCGGCGTCGGTGCTGGGGTCCGGGGTCTGCTCGGTCATGGGCGCCACGCTAGGTCCGGGCACCCCGGCGCGCACGGCGAGCCGGCCCGGCGCGCGGCGTGCGAGGGCGGGGTCGATCCTGTGGTGGGTGGTGGGCTCCCTGGCTAGGGTGGTCGCCGCCCTGCCGCCGACCGAAGAGGACCCCCGTGGCGACACCGACGACCCAGACCGCACCCGACGCGCGCGTGCCCGAACCGGGGACCGGTCGCGGCCCGTGGGGCACGTCCCGGGCGGTGTTCTGGGGCGCCGCCGCCGTCGTGGCGGTCGTCTCCGGGTTCACCATCCTGTTCCCCGACACCGCGAGCGAGGTCATCGGCTCGGTCCAGACGAACGTGGTCAGCGCGTTCGGCTGGTACTACGTGGCGCTGGTCGCGGGCTTCGTGGCGTTCGCGATCTGGCTGGGTGTGGGCCGGTGGGGCGACATCACGCTCGGCAAGGACGACGACGAGCCCGAGTACCCGCTGATGACGTGGTTCTCGATGCTGTTCGCGACCGGCATGGGCATCGGGCTGGTGTTCTGGGGCGTCGCCGAGCCGCTGAGCCACTACGCGGACCCGAAGCCCGGCGTCACCGGGACGCCCGAGCAGCTCGCGCAGCAGGCGATGTCGCAGACCTACCTGCACTGGGGCCTGAGCGCGTGGGCGATCTACGTGGTCGTCGGCCTGTCGATCGCGTACACGGTGCACCGCAAGGGCCGGCCCGTGTCGATCCGCTGGTCGCTGGAGCCGCTGCTCGGCGACCGGGTGCGCGGCCGGCTCGGCGACGCGGTCGACATCACCGCCGTCGTGGGCACCGTGTTCGGCGTCGCCACGTCGCTCGGGCTCGGCGTCCTGCAGATCACCGCGGGCCTCGACCACACGGGGATCGCGACGAGCTCGACGACGCTGCAGGTCGTCCTCATCGTCGCGATCACCGCCGTCGCGACGCTGTCGGTGGTGTCGGGGCTCGACAAGGGCCTCAAGTGGCTGTCCAACATCAACGTGTCGATGGCGGGCGTGCTGCTCGTGCTGGTGCTGGTGCTCGGCCCGACGCTGTTCCTGCTGCGCGAGTTCGTGCAGTCGATCGGCACCTACCTCGCGCAGGCGATCCCGCTCATGTTCAACGTCTCGGCGTACGCCGGTGCGGAGGGCGAGGCGTGGCAGGCGGCGTGGACGACCTTCTACTGGGGCTGGTGGATCTCCTGGTCCCCGTTCGTCGGTGTGTTCATCGCCCGGATCTCCCGGGGCCGGACCGTCCGCCAGTTCGTCGGCGGCGTGCTGCTCGTCCCGACGATCGTGTGCTTCCTGTGGTTCTCGGTGCTGGGCGGGTCGGCGCTGCACCGGGAGCTGTTCGGGCAGGGCGGCCTGGTCGGGCCGGGCGGCGAGGTCGTGCCGGAGAACGCGCTGTTCGACCTGCTGGCCGGCCTGCCCGGCGGTGCGGTGCTGTCGGTCGGCGCGATCATCCTGGTCGCCCTGTTCTTCATCACCTCCGCGGACTCGGGCGCCCTGGTGGTGTCGATGCTCGCGGCCGGCGGCGACCCGCACCCGCGGACCCCGCTGCGCGTCGTGTGGGCGGCGCTCGGCGGCGTGCTCGCCATCGCGCTGCTGCTCGCCGGCGGGCTCACCGCGCTGCAGACGGCGGCGATCCTCATCGCCCTGCCGTTCAGCGTGGTGATGATCGGCATGGTGGTCTCGACGTCCCGCGCGCTGCACGCCGAGCACACGGCGTTCCTGCGTGCCGAGCGCCGGCAGCTGCGCGCCCAGATCGACGAGCAGGTGTCCCGCCAGCTCTCCCGGCAGGTCGACCGGCGGGTGGACCGGCGGTTCGACGAGCGCCTGGGCCGGTGGCGGCGCTCGCGGGAGCGCGGCGGTCGGTAGCGGCGGCGCGGCCCCGTTACGGTAGGTCGCCGGCCCGGCGACCGCGGTCGGCACCCGGCGACGGGCCTGCACCGGCCCGTGCCGCCGCACCCCCACCCCTGCACCAGGAAGCCGCATGCCCCGCGCCACCCCCGCACCGTCCACCGCCCTGCCCGCCACGCCGGCCCCGGCCGAGCACCTCGGCCACGGGCTGCGCACCCGGCACCTGACGATGATGGGCCTCGGCTCCGCGATCGGCGCCGGGCTGTTCCTCGGCAGCGGCGTCGGGATCGCGACCGCCGGCCCGGCGGTGCTGGTGTCCTACGCGCTCGCCGGGGTGCTCGTCGTGCTGGTGATGCGGATGCTCGCCGAGATGGCGTCCGCGCTGCCCGCGAGCGGGTCGTTCTCCGTGTACGCCGAGGCGGCGCTCGGGCGCTGGGCCGGGTTCACGCTGGGCTGGGTCTACTGGTTCACGCTGATCATGGTGCTCGGCGCCGAGGTCACCGGCGTGGCCCGGATCGTGACCGGCTGGGCGCCGGGCGTCCCGCAGTGGCTGGTCGCCCTCGTGGTCGTCGCCGTCTTCGCCGTGGCGAACCTCGCGGGCGTGCGCAAGTTCGGCGAGCTCGAGTTCTGGTTCGCGCTGGTCAAGGTTGCCGCCATCGTCGTGTTCCTCGTGCTCGGCGTCCTGCTCGTGCTGGGCCTGCTGCCGGGCACCGACCCGGTCGGCACCACGAACCTGCTCGGCCACGGTGGCTTCGCGCCCGCGGGGGTCGGGGGCGTGGCGGCGGGGCTGCTGGTCGTGGTGTTCGCGTTCGGCGGCATCGAGATCGTGACGATCGCCGCCGCCGAGGCGCGGGACCCGCAGCGCGCGGTCGGCCGGGCCACCCGGACCATCCTGTGGCGCATCCTGCTGTTCTACGTCGGCTCGGTGGCGATCATGGTGCTGGTGCTGCCGTGGGACGCCCCGGTCCTGCAGGAGGGCCCGTTCGTGGCAGTGCTCGACGTGGCCGGCCTGCCCGGCGCGGCGCGGCTGATGGAGGCCGTGGTGGTCGTCGCGCTGCTGTCGGCCTTCAACGCGAACGTGTACGCGACGTCCCGGATGGCCTACTCGCTGGCCGCCCGCGGCGACGGGCCCGCGGTGCTGCGCCGGGTCTCCGGCCGCGACGTCCCGTGGGTCGCCGTGCTCGTGTCGGTGGCGTTCGGCGTGGTCGCCGTCGCGCTGAACTGGGCGCTGCCGGACACGCTGCTGGGCATCCTGCTCAACGCGGTCGGCGCGGCGCTGCTGGTGGTGTGGGTGCTGGTCGCGGTCGCCCAGCTGCGGCTGCGGCCGCGGCTCGAGGCGGAGGCGCGGGAGCGCGGGGAGGAGCTGCCGCTGCGGATGTGGGGCTACCCGTGGCTGACCTGGGCGACGCTGGCGGCGCTGGCCGGGCTCGTGGTGCTCATGCTGGCGGACGGGTCGGCGCGGGGGCAGCTGCTGTCGACCGCCGGGCTGGTCGCGGTCGTGGTGGGCATCTACGGCGTGACGGCGCTGGTGCGCCGGCGCCGGACCGCCGCCGCGGCCTGAGCGCGGGGCCCCGCGCCTCACAGCCCGAGCAGCAGGCTCACCGCGATCGCCACCATCACCAGCGCGATCACCCCGTCGAGCACCCGCCACGCCCCCGGGCGGGCGAACACCGGGCGCAGCAGGCGCGCCCCGTACCCGAGCGCCGTGAACCAGAGCAGGCTGCCGAGCACCGCGCCGCCGCCGAACCACCACCGGTCCTCGCCGTGCGTCCCGGCCACCGAGCCGAGCAGGACCACGGTGTCCAGGTACACGTGCGGGTTCAGCCAGGTCAGCGCGAGGCAGGTCGCGACGACGGGCCAGACCCGCCGGGGGGCCTCCTGGCCGTCCTCGGCGGTGAGCGCCCCGCCCCGGCGCAGCGCCCGCCGGCCCGCCACGACGGCGTAGCCGAGCAGGAACGCCGCACCCGCCAGCCGGGCGACCGTCAGGACGGCCGGGTGCTGGTCGACGAGGGTGCCGAGCCCGGCCACCCCGGCGGCGATCAGCACCGCGTCGGACAGCGCGCACACCGCGACGACCGGCAGCACGTGGGCGCGGCGCAGGCCGGTGCGCAGCACGAAGGCGTTCTGCGCGCCGATGGCGACGATGAGCGACAGGCCGAAGGCGAGCCCGGTCAGGGCTGCGGCGAGGGAGGCGGGCACGGGGTGACGCTAGGTCCGGCGGCGCACATCAGTCCAACGCATGATACTCATACTGCATCCGAGACGCTGATGCTCTCCTCGGTGCCGAGTCCGCCACGAGCGGTGCCCCGCGGTCGGTAGGGTCCCCGCATGGCCGAGGTCGACCTCCCGCAGCTCCGCGCCCTGCTCGCCGTCGTCGACGAGGGGTCGTTCGAGAACGCCGCCGTCGCGCTGCACCTCACGCAGTCCGCGGTGAGCCAGCGCATCCGGGCGTTGGAGACCGCGGTCGGCCAGGTGCTCGTGCGGCGCGCGCGGCCCGCCGGCGTGACCGCGGCGGGCGAGGTCTACCTCCGGCTCGCGCGCCAGGTCGTCGCGCTGGCCGACGAGGCGCACGCCGCGGTCACGGCGGGGGCGACCTCGGGGCGGCCGGTGCTGCCCATCGCGGTGAACTCCGACTCGCTCGGCACCTGGGTGCTGCCGGCGCTGGCCCCGCTCGCGGACGAGATCGTCTTCGACCTGCACCGCGAGGACCAGGACCACTCGGCGGACCTGCTGCGCGAGGGCGCGGTGGTCGCGGCGATCACGACCGCCGCGCGGCCGGTGCAGGGCTGCACGTCGCACCGGCTCGGGGTGCTGCGGTACCGGCCGATGATCGCGGCGCACCGGGCCGCCGCCCTGCTGCCGGACGGCCCGACGCCGGCCGCGCTCGCCGCCGCGCCGCTCGTGGTGTTCGACCGGAAGGACGACCTGCAGGACCGCTACCTGCGCGGGCGCGGCGCGGACCCGGCGCTGCCGCCGCGGCACCACGTCCCCGCGTCGGCCGACTTCACGCTGGCGGTCCGGCTCGGTCTGGGCTGGGGGATGCTGCCGGACGCCGACGCGCGCGCCGGGGAGGCCGACGGGACCCTCGTCGACCTCGACCCCGGCCGGCACGTCGACGTCACCCTGCACTGGCAGCAGTGGACCGTCCGCACCGCGGCCCTGGAGCGCACGGGCGAGGCGGTCCGCGCGGCCGCGGCGTCCTACCTCCGCTGACCGGACGCACCGGGCGCACCGGGTGCCGAGGTCGGCGATTGCGCCCCGGCACGCGGCGCGACACGCCGGGCCCGTGGGCGGAACCGGCGACCTCGGCGGTCAGGTCTCGTCGAAGACCGGGTGCCGGTGCGGCGGCTGCGGCGGGGTCGGGTGGTGCTCGACGGGGGGCTGGGGGCGCTCCTGCTCCGGGGTGGCCGTCGTCAGGTGCACCGGGTCGCCGTGGTGGGTCAGGTGCGCCTCCTCGCCGGAGAGCAGCCGGTAGGCGACGACGTCCTGCCGCACGTCGACCTCGACCCGGGCCCCGGCCTGGAGCACGGTGAACGCGATGCGGGTGAGCCGGCGGGGGAGCCGCGGCGTCAGGTGCACGGCGTCGCCCCGCTGGCGCAGGCCGCCCAGCCCGACGACCAGGGCGGTCCACGCGCCGGCGAGCGCCGCGACGTGCAGGCCCTCGGCGCTGGAGGCGCGCAGGTCGGACAGGTCGATCAGCGCGCACTCCCGGGCGTACGCGTACGCGAGGTCCGGGTGGCCGACCTCCGCGGCGACGACGGCCTGCGCCGGCGCGGACAGCGACGAGTCCCGCACCGTGATCGCCTCGTAGTAGGCGAAGTCGCGGCGCTTCTGCTCGACCGGGATGTCGTCGGCGGCCACGTGCAGCGCGAGCACCAGGTCGGCCTGCTTGGTGACCTGGCGCCGGTAGATCTCGACGAACGGGTGGTGCTCCTGCAGCGGGTACCGGGTGTTCTCGGGGGCGGTGAAGTCCCAGGGGGCGCGCCGCGTGAACCCCTCGTGCTGCTCGGTGACGCCGAGCTCGGCGGAGCGGGGGACCATCATCCGGTCGGCGGCCCGGCGCCACCCGGCGCGCTCGGTGGCGGTGACCCCGAGCCGGGCCGCGACGTCCGGGTGCCGCTCGCAGGCGTCGGCCGCGGCCCGCAGGTTCTCCCGCGCCACGAGGTTCGTGTACGTGTTGTTGTCGACGACCGCGGTGTACTCGTCCGGGCCCGTGACCCCGTCGATCCGGAACCCCTCGGGGGTGTGGTGGCCCCGGCCCGCCCACAGCCGCGCGGTGGGCACGAGCAGGTCGACGGCGACGTCCCGGTCGAACACCGCGTCGCCGGTCGCGGCGACGTGCCGGGCGGCGGCGATGCCGACGCCCGCGTTCACGTGGAAGGCCGCGGTGCCGGCGGGCCAGTACCCCGAGCACTCCCGGCCGCTGATCGTCCGCCAGGGGAAGGTCACGCCCGGGAGGCCGAGCTCGACGGCCCGGGCGCGGGCCTGCGGCAGGGTGGCGTGCCGCCAGCGCAGGTGGTCGGCGGCGGCCCGGGGCAGGACGTGGTCGAGGACGGGGAGCACGAAGCACTCCGAGTCCCAGAACGTGTGCCCGTGGTAGCCGGTCCCGGCGAGGCCCTTGGCGCGGATCCCGGCGCCGTCCGCCTGGGCCGAGGCCTGAACGACCTGGAGCAGCGCGTACCGGGCGGCCTGCTGCAGCTCGTCGTCGCCCTCGACCAGCACGTCGCCGCAGGCCCAGATGCCCGCGAGCTCGGTCTCCTGCTCGTGCCGCAGGCCGGACCAGCCGGCGGCCCGTGCGGCGCGCAGCTCGGCGTCGGCCTGGGTGTGCAGCGTCTCGGCGTCCGACCCGCCCGCGTACGCGGCGATCACCACCACCTCGACCGCCTGCCCCGCGCGCAGGTCGACGGTCAGCACGGCGCCACGCGGGTCGTCGGTCGACCAGCGCGCGACCACGCCGTCGTCGGCGGTGACCTCGTGCGCGGTGCGCACCACGACCTCGCGGCCGGACGCCTCCGCGCGCTGGTGCACCGCCGAGCCCTCGGGGTCGTGCCGGCAGGTCAGCGTGCGCACGCCGGGCTCGTGGGCGGGCGGCGCGCCGGCGTGGTCGCACCCCGGCACGGGCGCGGCGGTGAGCGTCACGTCGGCCTCGGCGCGCACCCGCCACCGGGTCGCGACGACGCCGCGGCGGGTCAGCGACACCAGCCGGCGCGTGCTGAGGGAGACCGCGGCGCCGGTCGACGGCGCGGTGCGGCGCTGCTCGCGGTCGAGGATGCCGCGGCGCAGGTCGAGCACGCGGTCGTCGTGGGACGCGGGGGCGGGTGCGGCGTCGGCCGGGGCCGCGTCGAGCGGGTCGCCGTCGACGGACCAGCCGACGGCCCAGGCGTCGACGACGGGCACCAGCACCTCGTCGACGGCGGGGTAGGCGTACGCCCGCTCGGCGTAGGTGTGCGGCACCTCCTCGTAGACGGTCGCGAGCAGCGTGCCGGGGCCCAGGCCGTGGCCGGGTCGCTCGGGCACGGCGCGCACGCCGAGGTAGCCGTTCGACAGCGTCAGCACGGAGGCGGCGGCCGCGGCGTGGTGCAGGTCCAGGCGGGACTGCCGGACGTGCCAGGGGTCGTCGGATCGGTGGAGCACGGGGTCACTCCACCACAGGGTCCGCGACCCGGCGCGGGGAACGCGGGCCGCCGGCGGTCCGGTCAGCGCAGGAGATCGCGCAGGTCGTCGGCGGTGAGCGCCGCCGAGAACAGGTCGCCGTCGTCCAGGACCGCGTCGACGAGGGCGGCCTTGCGGGCCTGCAGGGCGACGACCTTCTCCTCGATCGTGTCCTCGGCGATCAGCCGGTAGACCATGACCGGCCGGTCCTGGCCGATGCGGTGCGCGCGGTCGACGGCCTGCTGCTCGGCGGCCGGGTTCCACCACGGGTCGAGCAGGAAGACGTAGTCGGCCTCGGTGAGGTTGAGCCCGGTGCCGCCGGCCTTGAGGCTGAGCAGGAACACGGGCGCGTCGCCGGTCCGGAACTCGTCGACGACCTCGCCGCGCCGGGTCGTCGAGCCGTCCAGGTACACGTACGGCACGCCGGCGGCGTCGAGGCGGTCCGCGGCGCGGGACAGGTAGGACGTGAACTGGCTGAACACCAGCGCACGGTGCCCCTCGGCGACGACGTCGTCCAGCTGCTCCAGCAGCGCGTCGAGCTTGGCGGACGGGGTGCCCGCCAGCGCCGGGTCGATCAGCGAGGCGTCCAGCGCGAGCATCCGCAGCAGGGTCAGCGACCGGTAGACGATGAACCGCTGCCGGTCGAGGTCGTCGATGAGCCCGAGCACCTTCTGCCGCTCGCGCTGCAGGTACCGGTCGTAGACGTCGCGGTGCGCGGGGTCCAGGGCGACCGTGAGCGTCTGCTCCTGCTTCTCCGGCAGGTCGGCGGCCACCAGGTCCTTCGTGCGGCGCAGCAGGAACGGCCGGATCCGGCGGCGCAGGCGCTCGAGCCGGCCGGCGCGCAGCCGGGCGGCGGAGTCGGGCAGGTCGCCCGCGCCCGGACCGGTGGCGATGCCGGCGTGCGCGTCCTCGATCGGGCGGACGTACTGCAGCGCGAACGTCCCGGCGGGCGGCAGCAGGCCGGGCGCCACGAGGTCGAGCAGGGCGTGCAGCTCGGTGAGCGAGTTCTCGACGGGCGTGCCGGTGAGCGCGACGACGAACGGCGCGGCCAGGTCCTTCGCCGCGCGGTGCACGCGGGAGGCCGGGTTCTTCACCTGCTGGGCCTCGTCCAGCACGAGCCCGGCCCAGCCGACGGCGCGGTACGCCTCGGCGTCCAGCCGGAGCAGGGCGTAGGAGGTGACGACGACGTCGGCGCCGGCGGCGATCTCGGCGAGCGGGACCGGGCCCGCGGCCTGGGTCGCCTCCACCCGCCGCACTTTCAGCCCGGGCGTGAACCGGGCGGCCTCCGCCACCCAGTTCGGGGTGATCGAGGTCGGGGCGACGACGAGGAACGGGCGGGCCTCGTCGCCGGGCCCGCGCTGCTCGGCGACGCGCTGCTCGGCGACGTGCTGGAGCAGCGCCAGGGTCTGCAGCGTCTTGCCGAGGCCCATGTCGTCGGCCAGGATCCCGCCGAGCCGGTGCCGCCACAGGAACGCCAGCCAGGCGAACCCCTCGGCCTGGTAGGGCCGCAGCGCGGCGCGCAGCCCCGCGGGGGCGGGCACGGGCTCCGGCCCGTCGCCCGCGGCCTCGGCGAGCAGCCCGCGCCACGCGTCCGGCGGCTCGGCCTCGTCCGCGAGCTCCGCGAGGTCGGCCCACAGGCTGGTCTGGTGCCGGCTGACCCGCAGGCCGGTCTCCCACTCGGCCAGCTCCCGCGCCTCGGCGACCAGGGCGGCCAGCGGCTCCAGGGCCGGGTGGTCGAGGGACAGGTAGGTGTGGTCGACCAGGCGCATCCGCCGCCGGCCCTGGGCCAGCGCCGCGAACAGCGGGCCGAACGGGACGGTGCGGCCGTCGATGGTCACGGTGACGCCGAGGTCGAACCAGTCGGTCCGCTCGCTGGGCTGCGCGGTGACGGTGAGGACCGGGGCGTCGTGCAGCACCCGGTAGTCGGGGGCGGTGCCCACCGTGTCGACGCGGACGCCGGGGAGCGCGGCGACGCGGGGGAGCGCGGCGGTGACGTAGTCGGCGGCGTCGGCGTCGCGCAGGGTGGTGGGCGGGGGGAGCGGGCGGCTGCCGGGCGTGCCGCGGGGTCCGTCGGGGGCGGCGTCGGTGCCGAGGCCCGCGGCCGGGTCGGTGGCCGGGTGCGTCGCCGGGCCCGCGTCCGGGGCGGGCCAGCCACCCGGGACCAGCTCGTCCGGCACGAGGTCCCGGGGGTCGGGGGCCGGGCCCGAGCGGGCGTGCCCGTCCCACCGCCACGCCAGGTCGACGACCCGCCCGGGCAGGTGCCGCACCGTGAGGACGAGCGTCGGCGGGGCCGGGGGCGGGACCACGACCGAGCCGTCCGCGCTCGCGACGTCGAGGCCGGCGCGCAGGGCGGGCAGCTGCTCGCGCAGGAACGCGCCGGCCTGGTCCTCCGGCACCACGACGCCCGCGCGCAGCGCGTCCGCGACGGTGCGCCCGCCGGCCGCGTCCCCGAGCAGGGCGAGCTGCTGCGGGCCGAGCGGCTCGGCGGCCGGGGCCAGCAGCACCCGGCGCGGGTGGGCCGGGTCGACGACGTACACGCCGTGGTCGCCGATCGCGTGGGCGTGCTCGACCGGGAACGGCTCGCCGTCGACGGTGAGGCGCGCCGCGAGCCGCAGGCCACCCGGGCCGCGCGTGACGTCCAGGCCCAGCCGGGCCGCGCCGGCGCGCCGCACCTCGGCGCCGGCGCCCGAGCCCACGAGCGGGATGCCGAGGTCCCGCGCCTGGTCGAGCAGGTCCCAGAGCACCGGGTTCACGAACTCGTCGAGGTACACCCACGCCGCGTCCTGCCCGGGCACGGGCGGCTCGGCGGCGCGGTGCAGCGCGCCGACCTGGCAGAACCAGCGGTGCTGCTCGGCGTCGAGGTCCAGCCGGGCGCGCAGGTGGGGGATGTTCGCCCAGGTGACGCTGCCGCGGGTCCAGCCGCGGTCGCTGCGGGTCACCGGGCGGACGCCGAGGCGGTAGCCGGCGGTGCCGGGGTCCGCGGGCTCGCCGGGTCGGCGGGCGACCGCGGTGCGGGACACCGGGCCGTTCCAGCGCTCGCGGGTGCGGGGGGTCAGCTCGCGGAGCTCGACCTGGAGCGCGGCGCGCCGGGCGCGCGGGGCGGGGGCGGCGTCGCCCCAGGCGAGCAGCCCGTCCAGGACCGCGCGCCAGTCGCCGGTGGTGCCGTCGGGCTCGCCGGCCCCGCCCGCGGACGGCGCGGGGGACGGGACGGCGGGCACGCGCCCGATCGTGCCACACGCCCCCGACACCTCCGCCGCCCCGGCCGGCCCGGCCGCCCGCCGCCGCTGCCGCCCCCGCGAGTGTCGACGAAACGGGCCGAGTGCCTATCCGCCGGATAGGCACTCGACCCGTTTCGTGCGCACTCGGCGCCCAGGATGCGTCCCGCGCGACGGTCAGGCCGGCTCGACCTCCGCGAGGACGGCCGTCAGCTGCTCGCGGGTGGTGGCGGCCAGGACGCGCTCGACGCGCTCGCCGTCGCTGAACACCAGGGCGATCCGGGACAGCAGCGACAGGTGCTCGTCGCCGACGCCCGCGATGCCCACGACGACCCGCACGGGGTTGCCGTCCCAGTCGACCGGCTCCTCGTACCGCACCAGGCACACGGCGGACCGGTGGATCGCACCCTTCGCCTCGTTGGTGCCGTGCGGGATGGCGAGGTAGCTGCCCATGTACGTGGAGATGGTCAGCTCGCGCTCGAGCATCGCGTCCACGTACCCGGGGTCCACCGCGCCGGAGCCGACCAGCAGCGCCCCCGCCTCCCGGATGGCCTCCTCCTTGGACCCGGCGCGCCCCGCGGGGACGATGAGGTCCGCGCTCAGCAGCTCGGTCATGACGTGCTCCTCTCCGCCGTCCCGGCCTCCGCCTCGGCCCGGGCCTCGCGGACGACGTCGTCGTACACGGGGCTGGACAGGAAGTTGTCGACCGACACGTGCCGCGCGCTGGGCGCGTGCCGGCGGGCCCGGTCGGTCAGCTCGCGCTGGGTGATGACCAGGTCGACGTCGTCCTCCAGGTTGGCGACGGCCTTGTTGACCACGGTGATGTCGCCGCGGCCGGCCTTCTTGAGCTTGTCGCGCAGGATGCTCGCGCCCATCGCGGACGACCCCATGCCGGCGTCGCACGCGAACACGATGGACCGCACCGGCGCGGCCGGCTCCCCGTCGTCGGTCGCGCTCGCCCCGGCCGGCACCGTGCCGCCCTGGCGCGCCGCCATGGCGTCGAGCGCCGTGGACGACTTGCCCTTGTTCGCCTCGGTCTGGGCGATCGCCGCGGCGAGGTCGCCGCCGCCCGCCGCCAGGTCCCGCTTGCGCGAGGCCCGGAGGATGACCGCCGCCACGAGGAACGTGACCACGAAGGCGAGCACCACCGAGAGCGTCACCCCGACGAACGAGTCGCGTGGCGTCGCGGCGTACACCGCGATGATCGACCCCGGTGCGGCCGGGCCGCGCAGGCCGCTGCCGAACACGACGTTGGTCGCGATGCCGGTGGCGCCGCCGAGGATCGCCGCGATGATGAGCGTCGGCTTCATCAGCACGAACGGGAAGTACACCTCGTGGATGCCGCCGATGAACTGCACGACCGCCGCGCCCGGGGCCGACGACCGTGCCGCCCCGATGCCGAAGAACGTGTAGGCCATCAGGATGCCCAGGCCGGGCCCGGGGTTGGACTCCACCAGGAACAGCAGCGACTTGCCCTGCTCCACGACCTCCTGCGCGCCGAGCGGCACCAGGACGCCGTTGCCGATGGCGTTGTTGAGGAACAGCACCTTCGCGGGCTCGACCACGACGGCCATGAGCGGCAGCAGGTGGTTGTCGGCCATCCAGGACACGACGTTGCCGAGCGCGTCGGACACGCCGGTGATGATCGGGGCGAACCCGAAGAACGCGGCGATGGCCATCGCGGCGCCGAGGATGCCCGCGGTGAACATGTCGACGAGCATCTCGAAGCCGGGCCTGATCTTCCCGGCCCAGATCGAGTCGACCTTCTTCAGCACCCACGCCGACAGCGGGCCGACGACCATCGCGCCGAGGAACATCGGCACGGTGGAGCCGGTGATCATGCCGACCGCCACGATGGAGGCGACGACGCCGCCGCGCTCCTTGTACACGATCCGGCCGCCCGCGTTGGCGATGAGGATCGGCAGCAGGTACGTGACCATCGGGCCGACCATGCCGACGTACTGCTGGAACGTCGTGCCGTCGTCGGCGAGGGCCAGCTGGGTGGCCGCGCCCTGCCAGCTGCCGGGGTCGTCGGCGTTGCCGAACCCGCCGAGGATGCCGTTCGGCAGCCAGCCGACGGCGATGAACAGCGACGTGATCAGGCCCCAGGCGAGGAACGCCGGGAGGTTCGGCATGATCATGGCGCTCAGGAACGCCCCGAACCGCTGGACGCGGACCTGGGCCTGCTTGCCCCGCGACGGGGCCGGCGAGGTGGTGGCGGCTGCGGTGGACACGGGGTTCACACCTCCCCGTCGCGGGGGGTCGGCCGGGCGCTGCGGCCCGGCGCGGAGAGGATCCTCATTGACCTGCTCCTTCGTGGTGGGTGACGGCTGCCTCGCGGCGCGTCGTCACGGCTCGATGGTGACCTTGATGCCCGCGCCCGTACGGACGACGTCGATGCCCTCGGCGACCTGGTCCAGCGGCAGCCGGTGGGTGATGAGGTCGGCGACGGGGACGCTCCCGTCGGCGATGTGCGCCAGCGCCTGCCGGTTGTGCTCGGGGCTGGACCCGTTCGCCCCGAAGACCGCCAGCTCGCGGTAGTGCACGAGGTTGGAGTCGAAGGTGATGGTCGGCCGGTCCTTGGGCAGGCCGCCGAACAGGCTGAGCCGGCCCTGCGGGGCGAGCATCTGCAGCGCCTGCTCCTGCGCGACGCCCGAGGCGGCGGCCGTGATGACGACCGAGGGCCCGCGGCCGTCCGTGGCCTCCTTGACGGCCGCGACCGGGTCGACCTCGGCCGCGCAGATCGCGACGTCGGGGTGCACGACCGCCGCGGCGAGGTCGAGGCGCTCGCGGCTGAGCTCGACCAGGACGACCTTCTCGGCGCCGCGGGCCCGGGCGAGCCGGACGTGCAGGCAGCCGATCGGGCCGGAGCCGACGACGACCACGACGTCGCCCTTGTGCACGTCGATGATCTCCTGGGCGTTGATCGCGCAGGCGAACGGCTCGGCGACGCTGGCCTCGGCGAACGAGACGTTCTCCGGGATCCGGTTCAGGCCGTCGACCTTCAGCACCTCGCGCGGCACGATCATGTACGGCGCGAACCCGCCGTCGAAGTCGTAGCCCATCGACACCTGGTTCGGGCAGATGGTCATCGCGCCCGCGCGGCAGAACTCGCACTCGCCGCAGGGGATCGCGGCGATGACCTGGACCCGGTCGCCCGGCGCCCAGCCCTCGACGCCGGCGCCGACCTCCACGACCTCGCCGGCGATCTCGTGCCCCATGACGCGCGGCGGGCGGATGCGCAGGTGGCCGGAGGTCGAGATCTTGACGTCCGTGCCGCACATCGACGTGGCGCGCACGCGGATCTTGACCTCGCCCGCCTGCGGCGTCGGCTCGGGCGCCTCCTCCAGGCGCACGTCGCCGGGGGCGTAGAAGCGGAAGACCTTCATCTCTCTCCTTGGGCTCAGGCCCGCACGACGCGCGGGCCGGCGGACTCGATCTCGTCGGCGAGCTCCGGGGCGACGCCGCTGTCGGTGACGACGGCGTCGACCCGGCCGAGCGGCGCCACCACGGCGAGCTCGGTGCGGCCGACCTTGGTGTGGTCCGCGAGCACGACGGTGCGGGCCGCGGCGGCCACGAGCGCGCGCTTCACGGTGGCCTCGGCGAGGTCGGGCGTGGACAGCCCGGCCTCCACGCTCAGCCCGTTGGTGCCGAGGAACGCCACGTCGACCCGGACGTCGGCGAGGGCGCGCTCGGCCCACGACCCGACGGCCGCGAGCGTGCGGGGCCGGACGGTGCCGCCGACCAGGTGCAGGGTGACGAGGGGGAGCGCGGCCAGCGCGGTCGCGACCGGCAGCGCGTGCGTGACGACGGTGAGCTCCCGGTCCGCGGGCAGCATCTCCGCGAGCCGCGCCGTGGTGGACCCGGCGTCGAGGATGACGGACCCGCCCTCGGGCAGCTCGTCGAGGGCCGCCTTCGCGATCCGGTCCTTCTCGGCGCCGAGCTCGTGCTCCCGCTGGGCGAGGGCGGGTTCGTAGCCGAGCCGCTCGACGGGCACCGCGCCGCCGTGCACGCGGCGCACGAGGCCCATGCGCTCGAGCGCCGTGAGGTCGCGGCGCACCGTCTCGGGCGTCACCTCCATCTCGGCGGCGAGCTGCTGCACCTCGACCCGGCCCGCGGCGCGCGCGGTGGCGAGGATCAGCGTGTGGCGCTCGGGCGGGTACACGACGGCGATGTCCTGTTCCTGGCGAGGTGCGGCCCGCGGTGGCGCCGCGTCGGGCCTCGGTGCCCGGCAGTGCCCACTGTGGCGGAGGACACACCGAGAAGTCAACAAAAACGGAGGAAGTCAGACCGAACCAAACATGCATGCGGGGGTAAACGCAGGTGGGCCCCGCCCTCGGGGTCGCCCCGGTCGGCGTCCCCGGAGGTCACGCGCGACTTCGTGCCGCCGGGAACATGCGGGGCGCCCCGGGCGTTGGGGAGGGCAGGATGAAGAAGCGATACGAAGACCTCGAGATGCAGGACGGCACGGTCGTGCGCTACCAGCGTCACGGCAACGGCGGCGGGCTCGTCGCCAAGGGGGCCGTCGTCGACGACACGGCGTACGTCGCGGACTCGGCCTGGGTGGACCCGGGCGCCCGCGTCGAGGCGCGCGCCCGGATCGGGCAGCACTGCTGGGTGGAGCCCGGCGCCCGCGTGGAGGTGGCGGCGACCGTCGGGTCGCACGCCCACCTGGCCCGCGGCGCGACCGTCGGCGCCGGCGCCTCCGTGGGCGTGCGCGCCGAGATCGGCGCCGACGCCCGCCTGGAGCCCCGCGCGGTCGTGGAGGCCGAGTCGCGGGTGGAGCCCGGGGCGGTCGTGCCGGGCGCCGCGGCGCGCAAGGCCGGCCGGCTCGACCGGCACCTGGTCGCCTGACGCCCTGACCTGACGACGACGACCCGGCCCGCCACCGCGCGGACCGGGTCATCGGCGCGCCCGGGGCCGGGCCTCGGTGGGCGGGCTAGCGGCCCGCCGGGCGGCGCTCGCCGGCCCGGACGGGGAAGGGGAGCGTGTTGCCGGCGGGCGGCAGCGGGCAGGTCCCGTGGTCGCTGAAGGCGCACGGGGCGTTCTCGGCGCGGTTGAGGTCGAGAACCACCGAGCCGTCCGGGCGGGGGTCGACGACGAGCACCCGGAACGCCGCGGTCTCGCGCCCGTTGGTCGCGTCCCGGAACCAGATCGCCGGCTGCGGGCCCCCGGCCACCTGGAGCACGTGCTCCGCGCCGTCGTGCGTGAACCGGACGTGCCCGGCGACGTCCCGGTGGTGCCGCACCCGGCCCGCCACGGAACCGGTCTCCTCGACGGTGCCCGCGGCCGCCGGCTCGAACGACGCCGTCAGCACCCACGCGGGGTCGTGGTCGAACCGCGGCACGCCGCCGAACCCCGCCAGGGCCGGCGCGTGCGGGTCGCGGACCCGGACGCCGTGGTTCAGCGGCCCGCGGCCCACCGGCTCCAGGCGGCGGTCGCCAGCGCGCAGGTCGCCCTCGGCCCCGCCAGCGACGGTCCAGACGACGACCGGGGCGGTGAGGGGGTCGCCGTCGAGCGTGAGCGCGGACGCGCCGGCCCCGCCCGCCGGGTCGACGTGGATGCCGTCGGCGTCGGCCCACCACCGGCCCGGGAGGTCGCCGTAGGTCGCGGGCGTCCCCGTCAGCCAGTGCAGCGCGGTGAGGCTCAGCCAGCCGAGCGGGTCGGCGAGCTCGGCGTCGCGGGCGGCCGCCCAGGCGCGCCAGCCCGCGGGGGCGGCCGGGTGGTCGATCGGGGTCGTGCTGGTCACGCGGGGTGCTCCTCGGGGGTCGCCGGGTCCGGGCGACGGTAGCCCCGGCCCACGCCGCCGGGCCACCGGCACCCGGCGGCGTGAGACGACGTGTCGGTGCCGGGCGCCCGTCCGCGCGCCCTCGGGTGGGCGCCCGCCCCGCCGCGCGAGCCGGCCGGGCCGCCGCGATACTGGCCGGCATGCCGACGTTCGCCACGCTCGCCGCCCGCACCGAGGACCGGGTCACCTCCGTCGTCGTCCGCCTGCTGTCCCGCCGCGGGTACACCCCGCGGGTCGTGGCGTACCCGTCGTACGGCACGACCGACCGGTCGAGGGTGCGCGCGCGGGTCCTGCTGACCGCGCCGGACGCGCCGACCCCCGGCAGCATCGCGCGGCGCGGCTGGCGGAACCTGCTCTCGGCCGAGCTGCCGGACGCGGAGGTGCGGGTCCGCGCGCAGCCCGGCGACGGGCCCGACCTGCTCGTGGCGCGGACCGACCGCGGCGGCTACCTCGACGCGTGGCTGGACGTCCCGCTCGAGCCGGGCTGGCAGACGCTCTACCTGTCGGTCGGCGAGGACCGGGACGTGCCCGCGCCGGTGCAGGTGGTCGACCCCGCCGCGACGCACGGCATCGTCAGCGACATCGACGACACGGTGCTGGTCACGATGGTGCCGCGCCCGCACCTCGCCGCCTGGAACTTCCTGGTGCGCTCCGAGGCCCGCCGCAAGCCGGTCCCGGGCATGCCGGAGCTGTACGGGCGGCTCACCGCCACGCACCCGGACGCCCCGGTCTTCTACCTGTCGACCGGCGCGTGGAACACCGCGAGCGCCCTGTCCCGGTTCCTCCACCGGGTCGGGCTGCCCCAGGGGTCGCTGCTGCTCACCGACCTCGGCCCGACCGGGGCCGCGCTGATGCGGTCCGGGCGCGAGCACAAGGCCGCGACGCTGCGCCGGCTGGCCGAGGAGCTGCCCGGCCTGCGGTGGATCCTGGTCGGCGACGACGGGCAGCACGACCCGCAGGTCTACGAGACGTTCGCGGCGGAGAACCCGGGCCGGGTCGCGGCGATCGCGGTGCGCGAGCTGTCGGTCGGCGAGCAGGTGGCGCAGAACGGCCTGCCCGGCCCGACCCCGGCCACCCGGCGCGCGGTGGACGAGCTGGAGCGGTCGTCGGTCGTGACCGTGCACGCCGCGGACGGGCGGGCGCTGGCGGACCAGCTGGCCGCCGCGGGCGTCATCGGCTGACGCCGCTGCCGCGGACCCCCCCGCCTCACGGGGTGTCGGGCCGCCCGAACACCTGGCGCAGCGCGCGCCGGGCCGCGTACCAGCCGGACAGGCCGTGCACGCCGGGCCCCGGGGGCGCCGAGGCGGAGCACAGGTAGACGCCGGGCGCGCCGGTCGCGAACGGGTCGAGCCGCGGCGTCGGGCGGGTGAACATCCCGACGAGGGAGATCGCGCCGCCGGAGATGTCGCCGCCGACCAGGTTCGCGTCGTGCTCCGCGAGCCGGGCGGCGGGGATGCCCCGCGCGGCGACGACGGTGTCGCGGAACCCCGGGGCGAACCGCTCGACCTGCCGGATCACCGTCTCGGTCGGGTCGACGTCGGACCCGGCGGGCACGTGCGCGTACGCCCACACCGGGCGCACGCCGCGGGACACCCGGCCGTGGTCGAGCGCCGCCGGGTCGGACAGCAGGGTCAGCGGCTGCTCCGCGTGCCGGCCGCGGCCGACCGCGCGCTCCGCGGCGACGACCTGGTCCCGGTTCCCGCCCAGGTGGACGGTGCCCGCGCGGTGCACCTCGGGGTGCGCCCACGGGATCGGCCCGTCGACGACGAGGTCGACCTTGGCGGCGGCGTTCCCGTACAGGAAGCCGGCGTACGCCCGGACGAGGTGCGGCGGCATCGCGTCGCCGAACACCTGCGCCACCAGCCGCGGCCCCGTGTCGAACAGGTAGGCGCGCGCGGGCGGCAGGTCCGCGCGCCGCGCGACGGGGTGGCCGGTCACCACGCGGCCGCCGAGCCGCACCAGGTCCGCGAGCAGCGCGTCCACGATCGCCTGGGACCCGCCCCGCACCACCGGCCAGCCGTGGCCCGCGTGCGCCAGCGTGGTGAGCAGCACCGCCGTCCCCGCCGCGGCGAGGGACGGCAGCGGCGTGATCGCGTGGCCGGCGACGCCGGTGAGCAGCGCCGCGCCCTCCTCGGTCCGCAGCGTCGACGGCACCACCGACTGCCCGTTGCGCAGCACCGCCAGCGCGAACCGCGCCGCCGTGACCGCCGACCGGGGCGTCGCCCCCGCCGGCACGCTGCGGTGGTCGCCGAGCGCCAGCGCGACGACGTCCTCCCACCGCTCCGCGAGCGGCCCGAAGGTGGCCCGCCAGGCGGCGCCGTCCGCGCCCAGCCCGTCCGCGGTGCGGTCCAGGTCGCGGTAGGCGATCGCGGCGCGGCCCCCGTCGAGCGGCTGGGCGAACGAGGCGGTCGGGGTGAGCAGGTCCAGGCGCCCGGGCAGGTCCAGCGACCGGAAGAACGGCGACGCCCACGCCATCGGGTGCACCGCCGAGCAGATGTCGTGCACCACCCCGGGCGCCAGCCCGAGATCGAGCGTGCGGGAGCCGCCGCCGACGGTGTCCTGCGCCTCCAGCACGACCACCTCGAGCCCGGCGCGCGCGAGGGTCACCGCCGCGGCGAGGCCGTTCGGGCCGGCGCCGACGACGACGGCGTCGACCTCGCGGGCGGCGGGGCGCGCGCCGGCGGTGCGGGCGCCGGGCGCGGGGACCGGAGGCCGTCCGGCGGGGGCCCGTCCGGCCGGGGGGAGCGCGGCGGCGCGGCGTCCGCGGCGCGCGCCGTGCCGCGCGGGGTGCCCGCGGTCGCGGTCGGGGCGGTCGGGGCGGTCGGCGGAGGGCGAGGTCACGCCCTCGACCGTAGGCGGGATGCCTCGCGGCCGCAGCGGCTCGCGGCTCAGGCCGGGCCCGCCGCGCGCGCCAGGCGCACCGCCTCCGCGGCCCCACCCGTCCAGGGCTCGCCGTGCCCGGGCAGCACGACGTCGGCGCCCGTGGCCGCGAGCGCGTCCAGCGACGCGAGGTTGAGCGCGCTGTCCGCGGTCGCCGCCCCGGCCACGATCCGCGGCTCGGTGCGCCCGGTGTACGGGTCGAGGGTGACCAGGGCGTCGCCGGACAGCAGCACCCCGCGGTCGGGCAGGTGCAGCGCGACGTGCCCGTCGGTGTGCCCCGGGCAGGCGACCACGTCGGGGCGGCCCGGCACCTCCAGCCGCTCCCCGGGCACGAGCGAGCGCACGACCGTCACCCCGCGCACCCGGGCGGCGCCGGCGGCGACCATCGCCCCGAGGATCGGCACCGCGCGCGGGTGCCGGATCGGGTAGACCGCGCGCGGGTTCTCGTGCGCGTACCGGTACGGGTGCGCCGCGAGGCGGGCGTCGGCCGGGTGCACCCAGACGTCGACGTGCAGGTCGCGCATCGCCTGCCGCGCGAAGCCCACGTGGTCGAAGTGCGCGTGCGTGAGCACCACCGCGCGGACGTCCGCCGGCGTGCGGTCGACCGCCGCGAGCAGCCGCGGCAGGGCGCGCCACATCCGGGGCAGGCCCGCGTCGACGACCGTGGCCCCGCGGTCGCCGGCGACCACGTAGCAGTTGACGTACGCGTGCTCGAGGCGGGCCACCCCGGGCGCGGGGACCGAGATCCTCACGACGCGTCCCGGGCGGCGCCGGGCGCGGGCACCGGCTCCGGCGGCCGGGGCACCTCGTCGTCGGTGCGGAAGCCGATCGCCTTGTGCGAGCCGTCGCAGAACGGCTTGATCCCCGACGCGCCGCACCGGCACAGGGCGACGGTCGCGCGCCGGCGGGGCACCACCCGGCCGGCGGCGTCGCGGATCTCGACGTCGCCGCGCACCAGGATCGGCCCGTCGGGGCAGGGGGTGAGGACGACGGGGGCGGGCTCGGCGGTCATGCGGTCTCCAGGGCGTGTCGGGGTGCGGGTGCGCGGCGGCCGGGGGCCGGGCCGTCGGCGGGGTCGGGGGTCGCGCGGGTCCTGTCGGGGGTCGCGCGCCGGGTCGGGCGGGCGGTCGCGCGCCGGGTCGGGTCGGCGGCGGCCCGCGCGCGGAGCTCGCGCGGCGGGGTCGCGGCGCGCGGCAGCCGGGCACCGCCGTAGCGGGCGCCGCCGGTGGCGCGCAGGACCAGGGCGAGCCAGGCGCACACGCCGCGCTCGACCAGCCAGCCCGGGGCGAGCAGGTCCGCGCTCGCGGGGAACCGCGCGGCCCCGCCCGCACGGCGCCGGCCCACCTCGGCGAGCGCGCAGGCGGCGGCCGCGAGGGCGAGCAGCAGGCGGGGACGGCGGCGCGCCGCCAGGACGGCGACCGGGAGCACCGCGAGCTCGGCGGCGTACCGGGCGGGCTGGGCGAGGCTGTCGTACGCCTGGCGCGGGCGCTGGCCGAGGAAGTGCCGGGTGGTGGGCGGCCGGCGCGCGACGTACAGGTCGTCGGCGCGCAGGACGACCCCGCCGCGGGCGCGGACCGTGCGCAGCAGCTCGAGGTTCTCGAACAGCACGTCGCCGTCGTAGCCGGCGGCGCCGAGCGCGGTCCGGCGCAGCGCGAGCGTCCCGGGGTAGTCGCCGCCCGCCGCCCGGTTGACCAGCATCCGCGCGGTGTCCCAGCGGGCGTGCCAGGGGAGCGGGTCGAACACGTTCTGCGGGCGGACCACGTCGGCCCGGGCGAGCCGGTCGAGGACCGCCACCAGCGTCGGCCGGTCGTACCGCACGTCGTCGTCGGCCAGCACCACGCGGTCGGCGCGCGCCAGCCGCAGGCCGGTGACGACCCCGGCCACCTTGCCGTTGCGGCCCGGGTGCGGCTCCGGGTGCACGTGCCGGACGGCGGGCGCGAACGCCGCCGCGTGCGCCGCGAACCGGGCGTCGTCCGACCCGTCGACCACGGTCACCGGCAGCCACCCGACCAGGCGGCCCAGGTAGGCGGCCAGGTCGGGCAGGTCGCGGTCGTCGGCCCAGCGCAGCGGCAGGACGTACTCCGCGTCCGGCAGCGCCGGGGCGCCGCTGGTCACGCGGCGCTCCCCACCGCCAGCGGTCGGCGCAGCGACGACTCGCCCGCGGTCCAGCGCTCGATCTGGTACCGCCCGACCCGGCCGTCGACCGCGAGGCACGCCGCCGCCCCGAACAGCACGTCGTCCCGCAGCCCCGGCTGCTGCTCCACGAGCCCGCCGGCCAGGTCCCGGCCGGCGATCTGCTCGTGCACGGCGTCGGCCTCCACGTGCTCGTCGAAGTACCAGGTGACGTCCGCGTCGTACCCGTGCCGGCGGAAGCCGTTGCCGTAGAGCCGGTTCGGCTGCGAGGACGTCATCTCGAACGCCGCGAGGTGCCCGACGACGCAGCCGCGCAGCCGCCGGTGCAGACCGAACAGGCTCATCATGTTCACCGAGGCGAGGGTGATCGCCGGCACGTCGTCGACGTACCGGCCGTAGGTGTCGTCCAGGCCGAGGCCGCGCATCGTGCGGGCGAACAGCGCCGCGTGCATCCGCTCCGGGCGGCCGCCGCCGTACTCGTCGGCCTGGATCTCCACCAGCGCCGCCTTCGGGACGCCGAGCAGCCGCGGGATGGCCCAGGTGTGCGGGTCCGCCTCCTTGAGCTGGTAGACCGACCGCTGGACGAGCAGCTCGCGCAGCTGGTCGTCGGTGGCCCGGCGCGCGACGTACGCGGACAGGCTCGGGCCGTCGTCGCGGCTCGTGAGGTCGAACAGCGCGCGGGCGACGGCGGCCGCCACGCCCTCCCGCTCCGTGGTCGTCTCCAGCTCGGCCACCAGGTCCGCGGGCACCACCACGTCCCGGCGCAGCTGCGCCTCGAACGCGTCCTCGAGCGCGGCGCGGGCGCGCAGCAGCGTCGGGTCCCACTCCAGCCGGTCGTCCACGCCGTCGAGGCCCTGGTGGTGCAGCTCGTACAGCGCCGTGAGCGTGATCTGCACGTCCTCGTCGGTCAGCAGGTCCGGCGACGCGGCGGCGGCTCGGGCGGCCTCGTCCGGGAGCGCGGGGTCGGCCTTGCCGGTCGTGAGGGCGTGCAGGACCCGCTCGCTGAGCGGGCCACGGGGCGACGGTGCGCGCATGGGTGGGTTCCCTGGTCCTGGGCGTGCCGCGCGACGGGGCGCGGCGGTTCGCCCCCCGGCTGCTCGAGGGGCCCGCTCGGGGGCGGCGGGCGTGGCGCGCCGGTCCCCGTGCTGGTCACGCTAGCCGCGGGGACGGGGGCGCGCGCGGCGAGCGCTCGGCCGGCCCGAGCTGGTCCGCGGCGCAGGTCGGCGGGGTGCGGCGAGCGCGAGGGCGCCCCGCGCTGCGTAGGTGGTCGCGCGGGCTGGGTGGGGTCACCGCGCCCCTAGCGTCGGGAGGGCCGCCGCGCGTCCGCACGGCCCGCTCCCGAGGAGGGTGACGCCCCATGTCCGACGACGGCCACGGTCCGCAGCAGGCTCCCGGGGCGACACCCCCCGCACCGGGCCCGGTGCCGCCGCCCCCGCCGCGCGACCCGGACGGCGACGGCGTCTCGCTCGCGGCGTTCATCACCGGCCTGCTCTCGCTCGGCCCGGTGCCGCTCGTGCTCGGGATCGTGGGCTACGAGCGCTCCCGGCGCCGCGGAGCCCGCGCGCCCTGGATGGCGGTCACGGGCATCGTGCTCGGCGCGGTCTCCACGGTCGGGATGCTCCTGCTGGTTCCGCTGATCGCGTTCTCGCTCCTCGTGGTGGGCCACGTCGCGAGCGTCGACGACGGGTACCGGTCCGGCGGCTCGTGGTCGTTGACCTGGGAGGACCCGCGCGGCCACCGCACCGGGGACGGCGACCGCAGCCCCTGAGACCCCGGCGGGCGGCGTCGTGGCGCGTCAGGCCAGGGCGAGGCCCTCGACCACCTCGACGCCCGGGGCGGTCGCCAGCAGCGCCCCCGGGAGCGCGATCTTCGACCGGCGCAGGCCCGACCCGATGATCACCGTGCCGCCCGCCTCCGGGTCGGCCTCCGCGACGCCCGCGTCCAGCAGCACCCGGTAGCCCGTCGGCAGGCCGATCGGCGTGATGCCGCCGTACTCCATGCCGGAGTCCTCGACGGCGCGGTCCATCGGCAGGAACGACGCCTTGCGCACGTCGAGCAGCCGCTTGACCGCGTTGTTCACGTCGGCCCGCGTGGTCGCCCGGACGACCGCCGCGGCCACCCGCTCGTCGCCCGCGCGCCGGCCGGACACCAGCACGCAGTTCGCCGAGACCACGAGCGGCAGGTCGTAGGCCTCGGTCATCGCGGCCGTGTCCGCGAGCTCGGGGTCGATCTCGGTCACCTGCACCGCGTCGGCCACCTCGGGTGCCACGGCGGCCCAGCCGGACAGCGCGGCGGCCGTCGGCTCGGCGAGCAGGTCCAGGCGGTCGACGGCGCGCGACCAGGTCAGGGCTCCGAGCGTGAGGGTCATGGCCGCAGGGTACCCAGGCAGCCGGTGCGGGAGCGGGGTTCAGCCCGGAGGCCGGCCGAGCACGGGACGTGACGTGGGCGGCGGCGCGCCGACCTCCTCGACGGTGTGGTCGCCGCACGGTGCCGAGGTGAGGGCCGCGTGCTGCACGCGGTCCAGCCGGAACCAGCGCATGGCCTCGCGGAGCCGGCACCACCCGATCAGGTACCAGGTCCCGTTCCGGGACCCGAACAGCACCGGCTCGACGTCGCGGGTGGTGACGGCGCCGTCGCCGGAGAGGTACTGGATCCGGACCACCTGCTGGTCGGTCATCGCCTGCTCGATCGGGGACCTCACGGACCGGGCCGGCGGGGGCGGTGCGTCGACCCACACCCGGTCGGCGAGGCGCTCGGCGTGCGCCCGGGTCCGCGGGTCCAGGACGTCGAGGACCTTCTGCACGGCGGCGGTGGCGAGGTCGGCGTACGGGGCGTCCCGGGCCGCCGAGACCGCGGCGAGGAGCGAGACCGCCTGCGCGGAGGTGAGGTTGACCGGCGGCAACGACGCCCCACCGGCGAGGCCGTAACCCCCGCCGGGGCGCTCGGGACCAGATCGGTGCCCCGGCGCGTTCCAGCGCGTCCAGGTCCCGCTTGACCGTCCGGACCGAGACGCCGAACTCCGCCGCCAGGCGCTGCGCCGTGCACCCACGGGCGCCCTGCCGTCGCAGCAGCTCCGTGAGCGCGTGCAGCCGCTCGGAACGCTTCACGCCGGCACGATACCGATTCGTGACAACAATGGTGACACCCTGCTGTCCGACCGGGGCGCGATGGTGGCGTCATGAGCACACGAGAGAACGCCGTCTCGATCGTCCTGGTCCCTGGTCACTGGCTGGGCGCCTGGGCGTGGGAGGGGGTCGTGGACCGCCTCCGCCGCGGCGGGTACCGGGCCACCCCGCTGACCCTGCCCGGGCTGGACCCCCTGGACCCCCGGCGCACCGCACGCACGCTCGACGACCAGGCCGCGGCGGTCGAGGAGGCGCTGCGGCAGGCCGTCGACGCCGGGGGGACGCCGGCGGTCCTCGTCGCGCACAGCGGGGCGAACGCCCCGGTCAGTCTGGTGCTCGACCGGCGCCCCGAGCTGGTCGGTCGCGTGCTGTGGGTGGACAGCGGCCCGGCGGCGCCCGGGACCGCGTTCCTGCCGGACGCGCCGTCCGACCTGGTCGAGCTGCCGCTCCCCGACCTGGAGGTGCTCGCCCAGCAGGCCAGCCTCGACGGCCTGGACGCCGACGACCTGGCCCGGTTCACCGAGCGGGCCGTCCCGGAGCCCGGCCCTGTCCTGACGCAACCGGTGGTGCTCTCGCGTCGTGAACGCCACGCCGTGCCCACCCTGCTGGTGTGCTGCTCCATGCCCAGCGCGCAGGTCCTGGAGCTGGCCCGCGACGGACACCCGATGTTCGCCGAGGTGGCGGCGCTGGAGCACCTCGACGTCGTCGACCTGCCCACCGGCCACTGGCCGATGTGGAGCGAGCCGGACCGGCTCGCGGAGATCATCGCCGCCGCGTCCACGCCGACCGCCGCCTGAGCCGCGTCGCCGGTCCGTCGCGACCCGCCGCACCTCGGGGGGTCTCGGTCGTGCCATGAGCGCTCTGGTCGCCCGCGGACGGCAGGATGGCGGCGTGACCGACGCCGCCTCGCCCGCCGACCCGTTCGCCGCCGACCCGTACGTGCTCGTGCCCGCCGCCCCGCCGCTCGACGAGTACCTGCGGCTGCGCCGGGAGTCGGGGCTCACGCCGAAGAATGCCGAGCAGGGCGCCGGGGCGCTCGCGGGCAGCTGGTCGTGGTGCCACGTGCGGACCGCCGAGGGGCAGGTCGTCGCGATGGGGCGGGTCGTCGGCGACGGCGGGTGGTACTTCCTGGTCGCGGACATGGCGACCGACCCCCGGCACCAGCGGCGCGGGCTCGGGCGCAGGGTGCTGACGCGGCTGCTGGACGACGTGCGGGCGCGGGCGCCGCGGGGTGCGTACGTCACGCTGGTCGCCGACCCGCCGGGGCGCGCGCTGTACGAGTCGCTCGGGTTCCGGGACGTGGCGCCCGGGGCGACGGGGATGGTGCTGGAGCTGGGGGCGAGCGCGGGCTGAGGGCCGGCGCGGCCCGCTCAGCGTCGGGGGCGGGGCGCAGGTCGCGGCGGGGGAGCCAGTCGGGCCGGTTCCGGTCGTCGAGTCCCCACAGGGCGTGCGGGGTCTCGCCACGGCGGCGGTGCCCGCGGTCGTGGACCCCCATCCCGGCGAGCTCGAGCGCCAGGCCGGCGAGGGCCAGCAGCAGCAACCAGCCGTTCCCGTCGAACGGCCCGCCCTCGGCCACGGCGCTCCAGGTCCACAGCACGACCCCGGTCAGCGCGGCGGCCGCGCCGGCGACGATCATCGTCGCCGAGAGCGGCGTCCGGAACGGTGAGCTCACGCGCCCTCGGTAGCAGCGGCGCGCCGGGGCCGCCACCGCTCGGGGCGGCGGTCCCGGCGGGCCCGGGCCCTGTCAGCGCTGGTAGGTCGGGGCGATCAGGGCGCGGCCGATCGTGTGGAACAGCGCCGTGAACGCCACGGCCGTCGGCGTCGCGTCCGGGGTCACGTCGAGGTGGTCGACGTCGAGCGCGTGCACCGCGAACACGTACCGGTGCGGCCGGTCCCCGGGCGGCGGCGCGGCGCCGGTGTAGCCGGTGGAGCCGCCGTCGTTGCGGACCTGGAACGCGCCCTCGGGCAGCAGGTCGGCCGCCGCGGAGCCGGCGCCGCGGGGGAGCGACGTGGTGCTCACCGGGACGTCCACCACCGTCCAGTGCCAGAAGCCGGCCGGGGTCGGCGCGTCCGGGTCGAAGCAGCTCACGACGAACGAGCGGGTGCCCTCGGGGAAGCCCGACCACTCGAGCGCAGGGGACAGGTCCTCGCCGTCGGCCGCGAAGGTGGCGGGCAGCGGCTCGCCGTGCGCGACGTCGGCGCTCGCGAGGTCGAAGTCCGGGACGGACGGCAGCAGGGCGTACGGCTCGGGGGCGACGGGACGGGTCAGCGAGACGGCCATGGTCCTCCTCCTGGTGGGCGCGCCGGGGCGCCCGGACGGGTGTGCCTGTCCCGTCATCATGCCCCCGCCCGGGGACGTCCGCAGGGGGTCCCGGCGCGTCGCCCGAGGCGCGCCGGGCGGTGGTCCCCAGGGCGGGTGACGCCGGATTGACGCGTGCCGGAGTGTCAGCGTCTACTGGCACAATCGAACACGTGTTCGAACGAGTGCCCGGCGGTCGGCCGGCAGGTGGCGGGGAGGTGCGGCGGTGAACCAGGAGGAGCGGATCGCCCGGGCTCGCGCCGCCCTGGTCAGCGCCGAGCTGCGCACCGGCGCCCGCAGCCTCGCGCCGCGGGGGACGGGCGCTGCCTCGGCGAGCGAGGGCGGCGCGGGGAGCAGTGTCGCACCCCGGACCGACGTGCGCGGCGACGTGCGCGGGCCTCGGTCGGACGTGGCGCGGGCGGACGGCACCCGTCCCGGCACCCGCGCCGTCGACGCCCCCGTGCGGGGCGCCACGGCGCTCGCGGTGCTGCCGGTCGAGGACCCCGCCCCGGTGCCCGCGCCCGCGGGTCCGGTCGCCGTCCCGGACCTGCCGGACCGGCAGCCGGCGTCCCGGTCGACCGCCGCGCGCGGCCCGGTGCTGCTCACCGACCGGCCGCCGCTCGCGGTGCCGCCCGCGCTCGCCCCGCTGCTGCCCGACGGCCTGCGCCGCGGGAGCACGACGGCGGTGCTCGGCTCCACCTCGCTGGTGCTCGCGATGGTCGCCGCCGCCTGCACCGCCCGGGAGGCGTGGGCGGCCGTGGTGGGGCAGCCGAGCCTCGGCCTGCTCGCCGCCGCCCAGACCGGGGTGGCGCTGGAGCGGCTCGCCGTCGTCCCGCAGCCCGGCGTGGACGCGCCGACCGTGGTCGCGGCCCTGCTCGACGGCATCGACGTCGTGGTCGTCGGCCCCGGCACGCACCTGGCCGACGCCGACCGCCGCCGGCTGATGGCGCGCGCCCGGGACCGCGGGTCCGTGCTGCTCGCCACCGCGCCCTGGCCGGGGGCGGGCACCGTGCTGACCGTCGAGGGCGGCCGGTGGACCGGGGTCGGCGAGGGCGACGGCCGACTCCGCGCGCACGAGGTGCAGATCACCCGCACCGGCCGCGGCAGCGCGGGGCGGGCCCAGGACCTGCGCGTGGTGCTGCCGCTCGAGGTGGGCACCGACCCGTACGGCCTCCCCGCCGACCGCCGCGCCGCGCCGCCCGCGCAGCCGGTCGCGCCGCAGCCGGTCGCGGACGACGGCGCGCTGCTCGCGCCCGACCTGAGGCTCGTCGGATGAGCACCCGCACCACCGTCGTCTGGGTGCCGGACTGGCCGGTCGTCGCCGCCGTGCGCGCCGCCGAGGTCCCGCCGCACCTGCCCGCCGCCGTCCAGCACGGCGCGCGGCTCACCGCCGTGTCGGCGATCGCCCGCGCCCAGGGGGTGCGCCGCGGCATGCGCCGTCGGCAGGCCCAGGGCGTCTGCCCCGAGGTCGTGCTGCTGCCCGCCGACGACGACCGGGACGCCCGGCTGTTCGAGCCGGTGGCGGTCGCGACCGAGGCCGTCGTCGCCGGGATCGAGGTCGCCCGGCCCGGCCTGCTCCTGCTGCCCGCGGGCGGCGCGGCCCGGTTCCACGGCACCGAGGAGACGCTCGCCGAGCGCCTGGTGTCCGTGGTGGCCGAGCGGACCGGGCACGAGTGCCAGGTCGGCACCGCCGACGGCCTGCTCGCCGCGATCCTGGCCGCCCGCACCGACGCCGTCGTGCCGCCCGGCGCCTCGCGGGAGTTCCTGGCACCGCGCCCCGTCGACGACCTCGCGCCCGCCGCGGTGACCGACGACGCCGGGCACGCGGTCGTCGAGCTCGTCGACCTGCTGCGCCGGCTCGGGCTCCGCCGCCTCGGCGACCTGGCCGCCCTCGACGGCGGCGACGTGCACGCGCGGTTCGGGACCTGGGGGACCTGGGCGTGGACCCTGGTGCGCGGCGAGGACCTGCGCCCGCCCGCCCGGCGCCGGCCGGAGACCGACCTGGAGGTGGGCACCGAGCTGGACCCGCCGGCGCACCGCGTCGACGTCGCGACGTTCGCGGGTCGCCGGCTCGCGGAGGAGCTGCACACCCTGCTCACCGAGCACTCCGTGACCTGCGCGCGGCTGCGGATCACGGCCCGCACCGACGAGGGCACCGAGCTCACCCGCGCCTGGCGGACCGACATGGGCGGCCTCGGCGGCCTGTCGGCCGCACGGATCACCGACCGCATCCGCTGGCAGCTCGAGGGCTGGCTGACCGCCGCGGCCGCCGAGCACGGCGCCGGCGCCCGGCCGGACGGGGGCGAGCCCGACGAGCACGCCGAGCCGATCGGCCTGGTCGCGCTCGGCATCACCGCCGAGGAGGTCGCGCCCGCCGGCGCCGAGCAGGGACGGCTGTGGGGCGGCGCGTCCGGCGGCGACCTGCGCGCGCACCGGGCGCTCGACCGCGTGCAGGGGCTGCTCGGCGGCGACGGCGTGCTGACCGCCGCCCTGCAGGGCGGCCGGGACGTCCGCGACCAGGTGCACCTGCAGCCCTGGGGCGCCCAGGCCGCCGCGCCCCGCCCGGTCGACCGGCCGTGGCCCGGGCACCTGCCGCCACCCGCCCCCGCGACCGTGCCGGTGCGGCCCGCCCCCGTCGACGTGCTGGACGGCACGGGGCGGCCGGTCCGGTTCGACAGCCGGTTCGCCATGAGCGGCGACCCGGTGCGCGTCCGCACGCACGCCACCGACCGCCGGCCCGCGGTCGACCACGACGTCGCGGGCTGGGCCGGCCCGTGGCCGCTCGCGGAGCGGTGGTGGTCGCCGGCCGAGGCGGGGCTGCGCATGCACCTGCAGGTCACGCTCGGCGACGGCCGCGCCCTGCTGCTCGCCTGGCGCCCCGACGGCTGGACCTGCGAGGCCGTCTATGACTGACGCACCGCGCTACGCGGAGCTGCACGCGCACTCGGCGTTCAGCTTCCTCGACGGCGCCAGCCAGCCCGAGGAGCTCGCCGCCGAGGCGCACCGGCTCGGGCTCGGCGCGCTCGCCCTCACCGACCACGACGGGCTGTACGGCGTGGTCCGGTTCTCCGAGGCGGCGCGGGAAGTCGGCCTGCCCACCGTGTTCGGCGCCGAGCTGCACCTGCCCGTCCCCGGCGTCGGCGGCCCCGACGTCCTCGACCTGCCGACCGGCGTGCCCGACCCCCGCGCGCTGCACCTGCCCGTGCTCGCCCGCGGCCCCGAGGGCTACCGGGCGCTGTCCCGCACCATCGCGGAGGCACACCTCGCCACCGGGACCAAGGGGGCCGCGGAGTACCGGCTGGAGCAGCTCGCCGAGCAGGCCGACGGCCGCTGGCTCGTGCTCACCGGCTGCCGCAAGGGACCCGTGCGGCACGCGCTGACCGACGGCGGCCGCGAGCCCGGCGGCACCGCGGCGGGCCTCGACCGCGCGCGCGCCGAGCTCGACCGGCTGGTCGCGCTGTTCGGCCGGGACAACGTCGCGGTCGAGGTCACCCAGGGCGGCAGCCCGTACGACTCCGAGCTCGCGGACGCCCTCGCCGGGCTCGCCGACGGCGCCCGGCTGCCGCTGGTCGCCACCGGGAACGTGCACTACGCCACCCCGCGGGACGCCGACCTGGCGATGGCCCTGGCCGCCGTCCGCGCCCGGTCGTCGATGGAGGACCTGGACGGGTGGCTGCCCGGGGCCCCGACCGCGCACCTGGCGTCCGCCGCCGAGATGCTGCGCCGGCACCGGCGGCACCCGCAGGCCGTCGCCACCGCTGCCGCGATCGGCGCGGAGTGCGCGTTCGACCTGCACCTCGTCGCCCCGCAGCTGCCGCCGTACCCGGTGCCGCCCGGCCACACCGAGGCGACCTGGCTCCGCGAGCTCGTCCGCCGCGGCGCGCTGGAGTGCTACGGCCCGCCCGAGGCCGAGCGGGTGCCCGGTGCCTACGCCCAGCTGGAGCACGAGCTGCGGGTCATCGAGGACCTCGGCTTCCCCGGGTACTTCCTGGTCGTCTACGACCTCGTCGACTTCTGCCACCGCAACGGCATCCTCGCCCAGGGCCGCGGCTCGGCGGCCAACTCCGCGGTCTGCTTCGCGCTCAAGGTCACCGCCGTCGACGCCGTCGCGCACGGCCTGCTGTTCGAGCGGTTCCTCGCGCCCGAGCGCGACGGGCCGCCGGACATCGACGTCGACATCGAGTCCGGCCGCCGCGAGGAGGTCATCCAGTACGTCTACGCCAAGCACGGCCGCACCCACGCCGCGCAGGTCGCCAACGTCATCTCCTACCGCGCCCGGTCCGCCGTGCGGGACGCCGCCCGCGCGCTCGGGTACGACGTCGGGCAGCAGGACGCGTGGAGCAAGTCGATCGAGCGCTGGGGCACGCTGCGCGGCCCGGCGCCACGGCACCCCTGGTGGTCGGGGGCGAACCGGGGCGCCGCAGCCGTGTCGGCGACCCCGCCGACGCAGCACGTCGCCGACCGAGCCACGTCGACCCGCCCGTCGTCGCCGCACCCGTCCTCACCCGCCGTCGGCCCGCCGGCCGCGGCGACGCCGGGTTCCCCGGTGAGCCGCGAGGACCGCCGCGCCGCGCAGTACGCCGCCGCCCAGCGCGACCCCGACGGCGTCGTCTGGGGCTGGAACCACGAGCCGGGCGCAGGCCCCGCGCCGGCCCCCAGGCGACCCGCCGGGCACGACGACGTCGACGGGCCGGCGGGCCAGCCGACCGCCGACCGCCACGACGTCGTCCCCGCGCACCGCCCGCCGCCCGCCAGCGACCTCGAGGAGATCCCCGAGCAGGTCATCGACCTGGCCGACCGGTTCCTGCGCCTGCCGCGGCACCTCGGCATCCACTCCGGCGGCATGGTCATGTGCGACCGGCCCGTCATCGAGGTCTGCCCCGTGGAGTGGGCGCGCATGGAGGGCCGCACCGTCCTGCAGTGGGACAAGGACGACTGCGCCGACGCGGGACTGGTGAAGTTCGACCTGCTCGGCCTCGGCATGCTCACCGCCCTGCGGCTGGCGTTCGACCAGGTCGAGCAGCACGGCGGTCCGCGCCTCCACCTGCACCAGCTGCCCAACGAGGACCCGCTGGTCTACGACCTGCTGTGCGCCGCCGACACCGTCGGGGTGTTCCAGGTGGAGTCGCGCGCCCAGATGGGCACCCTGCCGCGCCTGCAGCCGCGCAGCTTCTACGGGATCGTCGTCGAGGTCGCGCTGATCCGCCCCGGCCCGATCCAGGGCGGGTCGGTGCACCCGTACATCGAGCGCTACCAGGGTCGGCAGCCGATCACCTACCCGCACCCGCGGCTCGAGAAGTCCCTGGAGCGCACCCTCGGCGTCCCGCTGTTCCAGGAGCAGCTCATGCAGATGGCCATCGACGTCGCCGACTTCACGCCCGCCGAGGCGGACCAGCTCCGGCGCGCGATGGGCTCCAAGCGCAGCATCGAGAAGATGGAGGCGCTGCGCGCCCGGCTCATGGACGGTATGACCCGCAACGGCATCCCGGAGCCGGTCCGCGAGGAGGTCTACGAGAAGCTCAAGGCGTTCGCGGACTTCGGCTTCCCGGAGTCGCACGCCTACTCGTTCGCGTTCCTCGTCTACGCCAGCTCCTGGCTCAAGGTGCACCACCCGGCCGCGTTCTACGCCGGGCTGCTCGCCGCCCAGCCGATGGGGTTCTACTCGCCGCAGTCGCTCGTCGCGGACGCCCGCCGGCACGGGATCGGCGTGCTGCGGCCGGACGTGCAGCGCTCGGCGGTGCAGGCCGTCGTCGAGCGGGTCGGACCCGTGCCGCCGGGCGGCGAGCCGCGCCTGACGCCGCGGCCGTCCGGGACGGCGCCGGTGCCGCCGCTGCGGGCGGGCGGGGCGCGCGGGTTCGCCGAGGTGCCGCCGCCCTTCGGGCCCGCCACCGAGCCCGTGCCCGCGCCAGGTGCGCCGGCCGCGTCCGCCGAGCCCGGGCGGGTCGCGCCTGGGTACACCTCGCCCGCCGAGCCCGCGCCTGCCGAGCCCGAGCGCTCCCTCGCGGTGCGCGTCGGCCTCGCCTCCGTGCGGAACGTGGGGGAGAAGGTCGCCGAGCGGATCGTCGCCGAGAGGGACGCGCACGGCCCGTTCGCGGACCTGCGGGACCTCGTCCGGCGCGTCGAGCTCAGCACCGCGCAGCTCGAGGCGCTGGCCACCGGCGGTGCCCTGGAGTCGCTCGGCGTCACCCGGCGCGAGGCGCTGTGGGCCGCGGGCGCGCTCGCGCAAGAGGGCCCGGACACCCTGCCCGGTGTCTCGGTGGGCGTCCAGGCGCCGACCCTGCCCGGGATGAGCCCGGTCGAGCTCGCCGTCGCCGACGTCTGGGCCACCGGCGTGACCGTCGACTCGTACCCGACCCAGTACGTGCGCGACGGCCTGGACGCCCAGGGGGTGCTGCGCGTCGAGCAGGCGTTCCGGCACGAGGCCGGGCGCCGGGTCGCCGTCGCGGGCGTCGTCACCCACCGGCAGCGACCCGGCACCGCCGGCGGCGTCACCTTCCTGTCGCTCGAGGACGAGACCGGGCTGCTCAACATCGTGTGCAGCACCGGGCTCTGGCAGCGGTTCCGGAAGGTCGCCCGCACCTCCAGGGCGCTCGTCGTGCGCGGGCGGCTGGAGCGGGCGGACGGGGCCACCAACCTCATCGCCGAGCACCTGACGCCGCTGTCGCTGGGCATCGCGACGACCTCCCGGGACTTCCAGTGACCCGTACCGGAGCCCCCGTCGCCGCGCACCCTGCGCACCCACCGCGCGTGCCAGACTGCCCGCGTGACCCTCCTCGGCCCGCTCGTCCCGTACCTGCCCACGCCCCGCGGCCACGAGGGCGAGGTGGTGATCGACCCGCTGCAGCGCCTCGTGGACGACGCGGTCGACGCCGGGGCCTCGGGCGTGGCTGTCCTCGGCAGCACGGGCGGCTGGCCGTACCTGACGGCGGGGGAGCGTCGGCTGGTCGTCGAGGCGGCGGTCGACGCCGCCGGGGGCCGGGTGCCGGTCGTGGCGGGCGTCGGGGCGTTCACGACGGACGAGGTGGTCGTGCACACGATCGTCGCCGAGCGCGCCGGCGCCTCCGCGGTGCTGCTGCCCACGCTGGCCTACCTGCCGCTCACCGACGACGAGGTCCTCGACCTCGTGACGGACGTGGCGGACGCCGCGCGGGTGCCCGTGTGGCTCTACCACAACCCGGTGAGCACGACGTTCCGGTACTCCGTCGAGACGCTGGTCCGCGCGGCGCAGGTGCCGGGCGTCGGCGGGGTGAAGGACCGGGGGAGCGACGCCGCCGAGCTGCGGGACCGCGTCACGGCGCTCCGGTCCGCGGTCCCGGACACGGTGGAGATCGGCTGCAGCGGGGACGTGCTCGGCGTCGAGGGCCTCCTGGCGGGCGCGCGGACCTGGCACTCGGGGCTCGCGAGCGTGCTGCCCGCCTGGTACGCGGCGGTCGCCCGCGCGGCGGCGGCGGGACGGGCGGACGAGGCCCGCGCGCACATGGCGCGGCTGGCGCCGGTCGCGGAGCTGGTGGCCTCCCTGGGCGGGCCGCGGGCGGTGCACGCGCTCGCCCGGGTGCTCGGCACGGACCTCGGCCAGCTGCCCGCGCCCCTGCGTCCGGTGGACGACGCCGGCACCGCGGCGCTCTCCGCGGCGGTGGAGCGGCTCGGCGACGCGCCGGTGCCGGCGGCCGAGGGGCCCGCGCGGGACTAGGCCTCGGCCCCCTCGCCGTCCTCCTCGACCGGGCCGACCTCCTCGTCCGCATCCTCCGGCTCCATCGGCGGGTCGGGCTGGTGGAACCGCGACCAGATCGCCCACACCACCGACACCAGCGGGACCGCGATGACCGCGCCGAGGATGCCCGCGGTCAGCGTGCCGCCGGTGACGGCCAGCGCCACCACGACGGGGTGCAGGGACACCTGCTTGCCCATGACGAGCGGCTGCAGCACGTGCCCCTCGAACTGGCCGATCAGCGCGATGCCGATGCCCACGACTGCCGCCTGGATCGGGCCGTTCGCGGCCAGGGCCACGATCATCGCGATCACCATGGCCGCCGGGGCGCCGATCAGGGGGATGAACGCGCCGATCAGCACGAGCACCGCCAGCGGGGCGGCCAGCGGGACGCCGATGATCGACAGCAGGATGAACGCGAGCAGGCCGTCGGTGACCGCGATGATCACCGTGCCACGGGTGTAGCCGGAGAACGTGTACCAGCCGGCGCCGCCCGCGGTCTTCCACGAGTCGCGCACCGACGACGGCAGCTGGTTGACGAACCAGGTCCACATCTCCCTGCCCCGGGCGAGGAAGAAGATCGCGCAGAAGACCGCCAGGGCCAGCGCGGTGAACACCTCGACCACCGAGCCGGCGGACGCCGCCACCTGACCCGCGAGGTCGCCCGCGTGCTCCTGCACCCACTGCCGGCCGTTGTCGATCCACTCGGCGATCTGGTCGTTGCTGATCGAGAACGGCAGCGGTCCGTTCTCCAGGAAGTCGACGATCTGGTCGATGCCGTCGCCGAACTGCCGGGACAGGGCCTGCCACTGGTTCGCCACGGAGTAGCCGACGTAGAACACCATGCCCGCGAGCACCAGGAACCCGGTGAGCAGCCCCAGGGCCGTCGCCAGCCCGCGCGGCATCACCCGCGTGTAGAGGTCGACGACCGGCCGCAGCACCGCCGTGAACACGAACGCGATGAACACGGCGACGAACAGCAGCTGCACCTGCGATGTGGCGAAGAACACGAGCGCGATGCCGGCGAGCAGCACGAGCAGCCGCCAGGTGATCCCCGCGGAGGTCCGCAGCCAGCGGGGGACGCCGTCGTCCGGGGCGATCCCGGTGGGCGGTCGGCGCTGCCCCGCGACCCGTCGTGACGCGGATCCGGCCGGTCCGCCGGCCTTCGCGCTGCCGTACCGGTCCGCGCCGCTCTGGTCCGCCATCGCGCGCGCCACCTCCTGCCCTGCTGGTGCGACGCGTCCGCAACGGTGCTCCGCCGGACGCCCCCGCCAGTGTGCCCCCACCTGCGGATGCGTGCTCGGCCGCCACTCCGTGCTATGTTTTCTGCCGCACCTGAGGGGCCGGGAAGCGCGGAAATGCGCTCTTCGTCCACGTCAGGCGTACACCCTGTCCGGGTGGCGGAATGGCAGACGCGCTAGCTTGAGGTGCTAGTGCCCGTATAGGGCGTGGGGGTTCAAGTCCCCCTCCGGACACTCGTTGAGACAGCGACGATGAAGGCCTCGATCCCCGCCAGGATCGGGGCCTTCGTCGTGCCCCGATCCGTTCGTGCGAGAGAAGCGGCCAGAATCTGACCGCTTCTCCCGCGACCCTGGGTCGTGAGGCCGGGCGGACCGGCCCGCGACCGACGGGGGACCGACCATGCTCCAGGGACTGGCGACGTCGAACTTCCAGGCGGCGGATCTCGCGGCCGCGCGCGAGTGGTACACCGCGCTGCTCGGCGTCGAGCCGTACTTCGTGCGGGACGGCTACGTCGAGTGGCGGCTCGGCCGGGACGGCGACGAGCTCGGGATCGTGGACGCCCGGTACGTCCCGGGCGCCCTCGACCGCACGCCGGGCGGGCAGTACACCTACTGGGCGGTCGAGGACGTGGACGCCGCGGTCGCCGCGCTCGTCGAGCGCGGGGCGACGGTGCACGAGTCGCCGACGGCCCGCGGCGAGGGCTTTCGGACGGCAGCGGTCGTCGACCCGTTCGGGAACGTGCTGGGCGTGATGACCAACCCGCACTGGGCCGGGTCGGAGGGCTGACCGAGGCGACGTGCGTGCCGGTCGTCTCGGGCGTTCGGCCGTCCGGGGGTCGCCGGTTCGGGGGAACCAGGGAGCCGCGCGGAGCATCGCCGTCGGGACGCCGGTGCACCGGTAGGGCATGCGGTCGACGCGCTGACCAGCGGCGACGCGGCGTCCACGCCGCGCGCCGCCGGGCCCGGCCCGGCTGTGACCGCACGGGGCGACCGCTCGGTCGGCTCCGGCTTCACCCGTTGACTGCCGGAAATCGGCACAAAACGGACAGTAGCCTCGCCGCGACCGATGCCCCACCCGGCAACGACGCCCCGGAGGACACCGTGCACGCCCGCCTCGTCCCGCTGCCCCGGGTGACCGCCGCCGACGCCCGCGCCTGGAGGCGCCTCGCCGACGCCGCCGTCGAGCCCAACGTCTACCTCGACCCCCGCTTCCTGGTGCCCGCGCGGCACCGCGGCCGCGACGTGGCGGACGTCCGGCTGCTCGTGGTCGAGGAGGGGGACGAGTGGCTCGCGCTGCTCGCGCTCACGACGACGACCGTCGTCCCGGGCGTGCCGCTGCGCGCGGTGACCACGGGCGGCACGTTCATGACGACGCACTCCGACCGGCACCACCCGCTCGTCCGGACCGGCCGGGAGGTCGAGGCGCTCGGCGCGCTGCTCGGCGGCCTGCGCGACGTCGGGCTGCCGGGGCTGGTGCAGCTGCAGCACTTCCCCCTCGACGGGCCGCTCGCGGACGCGCTGCGCCAGGTCGCGGCGCGCGGCGGGATGCTGGTGCACGAGCGGCGCCGGACGGAGACCGCGTACGCGCGGCGGTCGGCGGCCCAGGAGCGCGTCTCCTGCGCGGCGGGCGCGCCGCTGGTGGACCCGCCGCTCGCCGCCGACCACATGGGCGCGGGCCGGCGGAAGGACCTGCGCCGCCGGGTGCGCGGCCTGGCCCGGGACGCGGGCGGCCCGCTCGAGCTGCACGACGTGAGCGACGACCCCGCCGTCGACGCGGAGTTCGCCGCCTTCCAGGCCGCGGGCTGGAAGGGCGACGCCGCGCGCGGCGGCGCGGCGCTCGGCCTGGACCCCGTCGCGTACCGGTGGTTCCGCGACGTGGTCGCCGGGTTCCGCCGCGACGGGGACGTGACGGTGCTCCGGCTGACCGCGGGTGGCGAGACGGTGTACCTGAGCTACGCCCTGCGCTCGGGCGGCACGTGCTTCGGGTTCCTCGACGCGTACGCGGAGCGGTTCGCCAAGTTCAGCCCGGGTGCCCTCGGCCGGCTGGCGGAGCTGACCTACGTGCTCGGGTCCACCGACGCCCCGGCGTTCGACCCCGCCTTCGACCCGCGGTATGTCGCCGGGACCCAGCTCTACCCGGAGCGGCGCGGTCAGGCCGACCTGCTGGTCTCGACCCGCGGGCTGGTGTCCCGGACGGCGGTGCTCGCGGCGCCGGTGGCGGCGCGGTTCGGGATCGGGGCCCGCGCCGTGGGGCTGCCGCTCGTCCCGGTGGGCGGGGAGCTCGCCGAGTGGCTCGCGCTGGTGGCCTGAGCGCGCCGGGCGCCGCCGGCGCCCGTGAGGTCGTCACATGGCGGTGAGGTCGGCCGTTGTTCGTGACGACCTCGTCGGCTTGTGACGACCTCACCGGCGGCACGCGCAGCCTCGTCAGTCCCGGCGCCCCGCCGTCACCGCCGCGCGACCGCCAGCAGGTGCCCCGACAGGTCCGCCGACTCCGGGTGCCCCTGCGCCCGCTCCGCGAGCACGACCGCCGCGGCGACGACCTGGTCGTCCGGCGGCACCAGCTCCAGCGCGAACGACCCCGGCCCCTCGACCCCGGCGACCGTGACGTCGCGCAGCCCGGCGTCCTCGACCTCCCCGGCCAGCTCGGCGGCGGTGTGGAAGTGCCCGGCGGGGAAGCCGTCGGCCGGGTCGAGCGGGCTCTCACCCGTCTCGAGCAGCCGCAGCAGCCCCGGGCCCGGCAGGTCGGCGAAGCCCGCACCCGTCACCAGGTCCGTCGCGGCGACGACCCGGGAGATCGCGCCCGCCAGCAGCACCCCGCCGGGCCGCAGGACGCGGCGGGCCTCGCCCAGCGCCGCGAGCCGGTCCGCCCGGGCGCGCAGGTGGTACAGCGGGCCGAGGAGGAGCACCGCGTCGAACGACCGGTCCGGGAACCGCAGCGTGCGGGCGTCGCCGGGCTCGGCCGCGAACCCGCCCGCCGCGCGCGCGGCGGCGACGTGCTCCGGCACCGGGTCGACCAGCGTCACCGGGTGCCCGCGCCCCGCGAGCCAGGAGGCGTGCACGCCCGTCCCGCCCCCGACGTCGAGCACCTCGGCCCCCGCGGGCAGGTGGTCGGCGAGCAGCCGGCGGGTGCGCGCCAGCTCGACCAGACCCGCGGCGGACCGGGCGGTGAGCCGGGACGACTCGTCGAACCGCCCGCCGTAGAACCGGCGGATGTGCGCGTCGAGGTCCGGCTGGCTGCCCATCGAGCCAGTCTGCGCGGGCCGGGGCGCTCGTGTGGGCGACTTCCGTCCCGGGATCGCTCCCGCGTCCTGACCACCCCCGCCGGTCACCTACGCTGTCCGGCGATGATCACTCGTGCCGAAGGGGCGTACCTGGGCGCCGTCCGGGCCTTCCAGAACCCGATGCTGGACCTGCTCCACAAGCGGCACGCCCCTCTCGTCGTCTCCCTCCTCTCGCTCGTGTTCACCGCCGAGCGCGCCCAGGTGCCGGTCGCGGACGCGCACACCGAGGTCGGCGACGCCCTCGACCAGCTGCGCGCGGCCGGCCACGGCGACGACCTGCCGGTGGGCTCCGCGCGCGACCTGTGCCGCCAGTGGGCCGACGCCGGCTGGCTCGCGCGGCAGGTGCTGGACGACGACGTCGAGGTCTACAGCTTGTCGGCGCACGCCGTGGGCGCGCTGGAGGTCGCGGGCCGCGCGGGCGGGACCCGGGCCCGGGTGTCGCAGTCGCGGGTGCGGACGCTGCTCGACGCGGTGGAGCGGCTCGCCGAGGACGCGGACCCCGACGCGCTGATGCGGATGGCCCGCCTGGACGCCGAGATCACCCGGCTCCGCGGCGAGCTCGACCGGATCCAGAAGACCGGCGAGGTCGAGCAGACCGACGAGGAGACGCTGCTCGAGGAGGCCGAGAACGTCCTGCACCTGGTGCGGGAGCTGCCGGCCGACTTCGCCCGGGTCGCCGAGTCGATCAAGGTCATGCAGCGCGACGTCGTGCAGGCGCTGCGCCAGGACGAGCGGCCGACCGGCGAGGTGCTGCGCGAGTACCTGGAGCGCGGCGAGCACGTCATGGACGCGACGCCCGAGGGCCGGGCCTTCGCCGGCGCCCTGCGGCTGATCGGCGACCCGCAGCGGCTCGACCACCTCGCGACCCAGCTGTCGACCGTGCTGCGGCACCCGTTCACCCGGCGGCTGCCGGCGCAGCAGCGCGCGGAGCTCCGGGACATCGGCCGCCGGATCGAGCAGGGCCTGGACCAGGTGTTCACCGCGCAGCGCGAGGCGTCGTTCGTCATCACCGCGCAGGTGCGCAACCACGACCCGCTGCGCGACCGGCAGGTCGACGAGCTGCTCCGCGACGTCATGACCGGCCTGCAGGCGTGGGTCCCGGGCGCCCGCCGCGGCCAGGCGGTCGACCCGCTGCGCCGGCTGCCGGTCGCGGAGGTCGAGCACCTGCGGCAGACCGCGGGCGACGTGCGGCCGGCCGAGCCGCCGAGCCCGCTGGCCGCGTGGGACGACGACGACTCCGACGCATCGGCCGCGGAGGCGCTCGCCTGGGGCGGCCCGCACTACGCCGACCTGGGGTCGCACCTGGTGGCGTTCGCCGGGGGCGCGGGCACCGTCGACGTGGGGGCCGCGTTCAACGCGGCCCCGGAGCCGCTGCGGCGGCCGGTCGACCTGCTCGGCCTGCTGGAGATCGCCCACCAGCGCGGCATGACGGAGACCGACGAGGTCGCCTACGTGGACGCGGTCCGCCCGGACGGCACCCGCCGGCGGTTCGCGTTCGGCGGCGTGACGACGACGACGAAGGACGAGGACGATGACTGACACCACGACGGCCGACCGCCCGGAGGTCCCCGGCGCCGACGACGTCGAGGCGTTCATCGACACGGTGTCGATGGAGGAGGACCCGGCGGAGCTGTTCCCGGGCGACTCCGGGACCCTCGACGCCGACGTCCGCCGCGTCCTGGTCCGGCTGCTGCAGCGCCGGTTCCTGCTGGCCGAGAAGAACCGCCAGCAGTGGCGGACGCTGCTCGACAACCAGCAGGTCATCGAGTCGCGGCTGCACGACCTGTTCGTGCACCTCGTCGTCGACCACCAGCGGGGCATCGCCTACAAGCGGCAGGTGCGCTCCGACGAGCTCGACGTGCCGGTGCTGCTCCGCGACGAGGCTTACACCCGGGCCGAGACGCTGGTGCTCGTGCACCTGCGCACGGTGTTCCAGCGCGAGCGCGGCGCGGGGGAGACCTCGGCGCGCGTGGACGTCGAGGAGATCGAGCAGACCGCGCTCACGTACTTCGACCCCGACGACACGAACGTCGCCGCCCGGCAGCGGGAGATCCGCGCCGCGGTGCTGCGGCTCGCGAAGGAGGGCGTGGTCGAGGAGGAGTCCGAGGGCCGGTACCGGGTCACGCCGCTGGTCGAGGTCGTGCTGAGCAACGAGCGGCTGTCCGAGCTGAGCGCGTGGCTGCGGGAGCAGGTGCGCACCGGCGGGGCGGCCGCGGACGAGGCGCCGGGCGACGACGCGGCCGCGGCCGACGACGTGCCGCCCGACGACGTGCCGCCCGACGACGAGGCCCCGGCCGACGACGACGCCCCCGCGGGTGACGCCGGCACCGCCGAGGGCGACGAGCCCGCCGAGGAGCCGGTCGACCTGGGCCCGACGCTCGAGGAGGCGGCCGCCGAGGAGCCGGCCGCGCCCGGCGACACCGCCCCGCACGACGTCGCCCCGCACGACGCAGCTGCCGACGACGCCTCCGAGGAGGTCGCACGATGACGATGGTCGACACCCTGTTCGGCCTGATCCCGGCCGCGTCGACGGGCCAGCAGTGGGTCGCGCGCGACCTGCAGCTCGTCAACTGGGGTGGCTACGACGGCCACCACCGGGTCCGGTTCGCCCCGACGGCGACGCTGCTGTCCGGCGGCTCGGGCTCCGGCAAGTCGACGCTGATGGACGCGTACATCGCGCTCCTCATGCCGCACACCACGCCGTTCAACGGCGCGTCGAACGGCGGCGTCGTCGGCCGCCCGCGCGGCAAGGACCAGCGCAACATCCTGTCCTACGCGCGCGGCAAGCTCGACGAGACCCGCGCCGCGGACGGCACGAAGCAGCGGGTGCTGCGCGGCGACGGCCGGGACACCTGGTCGGCGATCGCGATGACCTGGGTCGACCAGGCGGGCCGCGAGCTCACCGGCGTGCGCGCCTGGTACGTGCCGTCGGCCGCGCGGACGCTCGAGGACGTCATCGCCCTGCGCGCGACCGCGGACGGCGCGTTCGACCTGCGCGACCTGGAGGCCGCCGCGGCCGACCGGTTCCCGCGCCCCGTGCTCACCGCCGCCGGGCTGACGCCGTTCGACACCGACCGCGAGTTCACGGCCCGGTTGCACTCGACGCTCGGCATCGGCGCGACGGGCGACGGCGCGAAGGCGGTCGCCCTGCTCGGCCGGATCCAGGCGGGCCAGCAGATCACCACCGTCGACGCGCTGTACAAGGCGATGGTGCTGGAGGAGCCGAGCACGTTCGCGACGGCCGACGCGGTGGTCGAGCAGTTCGACAAGCTGTCCGGCACCCGCGAGCAGATGATCACCGCCCGCCAGCAGGTGAAGGCGCTGGAGCCGATCCGCGCGCACCGCGAGTCGCTCGACGAGGCGGCCGAGCGGCTCCGCGTCATCGACCGGGTCGGCACGCTCGACGACGACCGGTCGACCGCGACGCTGTGGCGGCACGAGCGCCGGCTGGGTCTGCTGCGCGCCGTCGAAGAGGAGCTGGGCCGCGAGCACCAGCACGCCGAGAAGCGCGCCGCCGAGACCACCGGCCGGATCGCCGCCGCGCGGTCGGAGCTCGAGGGCGTCCGGGAGACCCTGTGGTCGTCGGGCGGCGACCGCCTGGCCACCGCGCAGCGCGAGCTCGTCGCGACCGAGGACCGGCTGGAGCGCGTGACCCGCGCCCGGGGCCGGCTGGACGACGTGCTGCGCACCGCGTTCGGCACCACGGTGTCGAGCGAGAAGGAGTTCGACGCGCTCGCCGCCCGCGGCCGCGCCGCGCAGGCCGACGGCGACGCGAAGTCCGAGGCGCGCGCGGAGTTCGGCACGGCCATGTCGGAGAAGAAGGCCGCCGGGGTCGACCTGGCCGTGCTCCGCTCCGACCGGGAGGCCGTGGCGCGCCGGCAGGACAACATCCCCGGGGACCTGCACCGGGCGCGTGCGGCGCTGGCCGAGGCCGCCGGGCTGACGCCGGAGGAGCTGCCGTTCGTCGCCGAGCTGATCGAGGTCCGCACCGAGCACGAGCCGTGGCGGGACGCGTTCAACCTCGCCCTGGGCGGGTTCGCGACGCTGCTGCTGATCGACGCCGCGCACGTGACGGCGTTCCGCCGCGCGATCGACGCGGTGCCGACGGCGCGCCGCATCCGGTTCGAGGGCGTGCCGACCGACCTGCGGTCGGACGTGGCGCTCGACCCCCGGACGCTCCCGGGCCGGCTCGACTTCCGGAACGGGCCGTTCACCGGCTGGCTGCGCAGCGAGCTCGCGAGCCGGTTCGCGTTCGTCTGCGTCGACACCCCCGGCGAGCTGTCCCAGCACCCCAAGGCCCTGACCCGGTCCGGGCAGGTGTCCGAGGGGCGCCGCGGCGCGCACGGCGGCCAGGGCCGCGCCAACGTGCTCGGGTTCACCAACACCCGGCGGCTCGCGCACCTGGACGAGCAGATCGCCGCCGCGCAGGCCCGGCTGGACGACGCGGAGCGCCAGGTGCGCGCCGCGGAGGACCGGCTGGACGCGCACGACGTCGAGCTGCGCGCCTACGAGCAGCTCGACGCGGTGAGCTGGGACCAGGTCGACGTCGCGGCGGTCGAGGCCGAGCGCGCCCGGTGGGCGACCGTGATCGAGGACGTCACGTCCGGCAACCCCGAGGTGACCCGGCTGCAGCAGCGCGTGGTCGAGCTGGAGAAGACGATCCGCGACCTGACCGAGGAGGTCGGCCGGACCAAGGGCTCCGCCGAGGACCTCGGCGGCCGGTGGTCGACGATCACCGACGAGGTGGACGCCGCGCAGCTCGCGCTGGACGAGGCGCAGAACGCCGGCGTGACGGTCGGCGAGGACCAGCGGGCGTACCTGGACGCGCTGCTGGGCGGGTCGTCCGGCACCGGCACCGGCGCGGGTGCGTCGGGCGGGTCCCGGCCGGCCCCCGCCGCCGCGCTCGCCGCGTTCGACAGCACGGTCGCGCGCGCGAACGAGATCCTGCGCACCGACCTGCTCGCCGCGCAGCAGACGATCGGGGCGGCGCGCGAGGCGCTGCGCCGGACCTTCGAGACGTTCGTCGAGCGCTGGCCCGACCCGAACCTGGGCACCGACCCGGACGCGTCGTACGCCGACTTCGCGCGCATCCTCGGGGCGCTGGAGACGTCCGGGCTGCACGAGCTCGAGGCCGAGTGGCGCAAGAGCCTGCTCCGGCTGTCCGGCAACGACCTCACGGACCTGCACCACGGCCTGAGCCGGTCGGTCCGGGAGATCAAGGAGCGCATCCAGCCGGTCAACGACATCCTCGCGGACCTGCCGTTCGCCGACGACGAGCACCGGCTGCGGATCGACGCCCGGGACACGCAGTCGACGGTCGTCGCGCGGTTCCGCAAGGAGCTCAAGGACCTCAACGAGCTGCTCGCGACCGAGGCGTCCGACGCCGAGCGCGAGCGCCGGTACCACCGCATGGCGAAGGTCATCGACCGGATCCGGCGCACCTCCCCGGACTTCGCCGACCTGGTCGACGTCCGCCGGCACGTGCGGCTGAGCGCGGAGAAGGTCGACCTCGACGGGAACCACGTCGCGCTCTACGACCACATCGGCGAGAAGTCCGGCGGCGAGTCGCAAGAGCTCGTGGCGTTCATCGTCGGCGCGGCCCTGCGGTACCAGCTCGGCGACGCCGGGGCCCCGCGCCCGCGGTACGCGCCGGTGTTCCTCGACGAGGCGCTGATCAAGGCGGACGCGCGGTTCACCGGCCGGGCGATCGGCGCGTGGCGCGGGCTCGGGTTCCAGCTCGTGATCGGCGCGCCCAACGACAAGTTCAGCGCGCTGGAGCCGCACGTGGACCTCAAGTACGTGGTGCTCAAGGACACGGCGGGGCGGTCGCGGACCAAGCCGGTCGCGGGCGTCGCGGCCGGCTGACGCGGCGCGGCGAGCCGGAGGGAGGGCGGCATGGAGCCGGAGGTGCTGCTGGTGGCCGGGCGGTCCGGCTCGGGCAAGTCGTCGGTCGCGTTCGAGCTGTCGGCGCGCTGGCAGCGGTCCGGGCTCGCGCACTGCCTGGTCGACGGCGACAACCTGTCGGCCGCGTACCCGAAGCCCGCGTCCGACCCGCACGGCACCGCGCTGACCGAGGCGAACCTCCGGGCGGTGTGGGGCACGTACGCCGCGGCCGGCTACCGGCGGCTGGTGTACGTGAACACGGTGAGCGTCCTCGAGCGCGAGCTCGTCGCCCGGGCGCTCGGCGGCCGGGCGCGGGTGTCCGGCGTGCTGCTGACGGCGTCGGCCCGCACCGTCCGGACCCGGCTCGGGGCGCGGGAGATCGGGTCGGCGCTCCGCGAGCACCTCGACCGGTCGGCCGCGGCGGCGGAGGTGCTCGACCGCGCCGCCGGGCCGTGGGTCACCCGGGTGGCCACGGACGGGCGCACGGTCGAGGAGCTCGCGGCGACGGTCGCGGCGGCCTCGGGCTGGGAGTCCTGAGGCACACGCTCGGCACCGGGTCGCGGCCCGGCGTGGGAGGGTGGCGCGCGTGAGCGGCGACGGCCCCGGGCCGACGGTCCTGCTCGACCTGCCCGGCGACGGGTGCTGGCGGGTCGAGCACAGCCCCGCGCGCCGGGTGCCGAGCCACGGGACGGACCTGCTCGGGCTGCGGTACGCGATCGACCTGGTCCGGACGGACGCCGACGGGCGGTCGGCCCGGGTCGTCGACTGGCGCACCGTCCTGGGCGTCGAGCCGCCGGAGCGGTTCGTCGGGTTCGGGCGGCCGGTGCGCGCCCCGGTGGGCGGGACGGTCGTCGCGGCGCACGACGGCGAGCCCGACCACGGCGGCCGCCGCTCGCCGGTGACCCTGCTGCCGTACGCGCTCGGGCAGGCGGGGCGGCTGCGCCGGGGGATCGCGGCGGTGGCGGGGAACCACGTCGTCGTGGCGCGGGCCGACGGCGCGTGCGTGGCCGTGGCGCACCTGCGCGCGGGGTCGGTGCGGGTGCGGGTCGGGCAGGCCGTCGCGGCGGGGGAGCCGGTCGGCGCGTGCGGCTGCTCGGGGAACGCGACCGAGCCGCACGTGCACCTGCAGGCGATGGACGGCCCCGACCCGGCGCGCGCCCGCGGCCTGCCGCTCGCGTTCGAGGCCTACGAGGAGCGGTCCGCGGACGGTACGTGGCTGCTGCGCACCCGGGCGGTCCCCCCGGAGGGGGCGGTCGTCCGGCGGGCCGAGACCGGTGGTCCTGCTCGAGATCGGTGGTTCTAGGCACCGATCTCGGCGCGAACCACCGACCTCGACGAGGGTCGCCGCGTCAGTGGCCGGCGGGACCCAGCGCGTCACGCGCCGCGCCCGGCGCCTCGGCCGCCGCCTCCGGCGCGTCGTCCTCCGGCAGCGGCTCCGGCGCCTCGTCGGTGTGCGCGACGTGCCGGAGCTGGCCCCAGATCAGCACCACGAACAGCGCCGACCCCGCGAACGCGAACCAGAACGGCGCGGTCACGCCCCAGTGCTCCGCGAGCACGCCGCCGACCGCCGACCCGACGACGAGCCCGCCGAACACGCCGACGGTGTAGACGCTGCCGACCCGGCCCTGCAGCGCCCGCGGCACGGCGCGCTGCCGGACGCTCACGGACGTGGTGCCCCACACGAGCTCGTGCACGCCGAACAGGAAGAAGATCCCGATCGCCACCCACGCCTGCCGGGTCAGCGCCAGGCCCAGGTGCGTCAGCGTCTCGACGACCAGCCCGATCCGCATGAGGTTGCCGAGGCTGACCCGCCGGGTGATCCAGCCGTAGATCACACCGCCGACCAGCCCGCCGACCGCGCTCACGGTCGTCAGCAGGCCGAACCCGATCTCGCCGAGCCCGAGCCGCCGGGTCGCGTAGAGCACCAGCACCGACCAGGCGGCGCCGAACGTGATGTTGAAGATGAAGATGGTGAGCACCAGCGTGCGGACCGCGGGGTGCCGGACCGTCCACCGGAAGCCCTCGGCGATGTCCCGGCCGAGGTGGCTCCGTCGCTCGGGGTCGCGCGGGACCGCGGGCAGGACGATGCGCGCGACGAGCAGGGCCGCGGCCGCCACGAGAAGCGCCTGCCCGGCGAACGGCCAGACCGCCCCGGCCGCGAACAGGGCGGCGCCGAGCGGCGGACCCGCGAGCTTGTTGACCGTGATGAAGCCGGTCTGCAGCCGCGAGTTCGCGAGCGCGAGGTCGTCGCGGCGCACGAGCATCGGCAGGAAGGTCTGCGCCGCGTTGTCGGCGAACACCTCGGCGGTGCCGAGCGCGAAGAGCACGGCCAGGACCAGGGCGATGGAGGCGTGGCCGGTGCCGATGGTCGCGGTCAGCACCCCGAGCACGAGCACCCGCACCCAGTTGACGACGAGGACGATCCGGCGGCGGTCCCACCGGTCGGCCAGCGCCCCGGCGAGGAGCCCGAACAGCAGCGGGGGCAGCCACTGGACGGTCGCCCCGAGCGCCACCAGGCGCGCGTCGTCCGTCAGCGACGCGACCAGCAGCGGGCCCGCCGCCATGGCGATGCCGTCGCCGAGGTTGCTGGTCCAGGACGACGCGATGAGCCAGCGGAACGGGGCGCCCAGCCGGGCGGGCAGGACGGTCTCGACGAGTCGGCTCACAAGGGCGAGATGCTAGCCCGCGCCCGGCCTCGTGCCGACGGCATTCCGCCGGTGCTCATCCCTCCAGGGCCTCGAGGACGGTGGCGGCGACCCGCGCGTCCGACAGGTAGCCGGAGATGCCGTGCTGGTTGGCGGTCGGGTTGTCGACCTTGCCGTAGTCGTCGATGCCGTCGACCGGGAACCACGGGGCCGTCAGCGGGTGCAGGGCGACCAGGTCCTCGGGGTCGTAGGCGTTGAACCAGGCCCCGACGGGCGCGGGCCAGGACACGGGCCGCAGGGTGCGGCTGATGTTCGTGACGCCGAGCGGCGAGCCCACGGTCACCAGCAGCGGCACGTCCCAGCCGCGCGCGGCCGCCTCCCGGCGCAGCAGGTTGTAGGCGACGACGGTGCCCAGCGAGTGCGACACGACGACCGCGCCGTCGGTGCCGTCGAGCGCCTGCCGCACGCCGTCCTCGATGGTGTCGCGGACCCGGACGTTGTGCAGGTACTGGTAGACGTCCCGGGTGGCCAGCGCGATCGACCACGCGCTGACGTTGGGCAGCCGGTCGAGCGCGGTGAGCGTCGCCCGGACCCAGCGCCAGTTCATCGGGCCGCGCTCGACCGGGCCGTCCGCGCCCGCCTCGCGGGCGGCGTCCTCGGCGACGCCGGCCTGCTGCGCGATCTCCAGCAGCGCCTCGCGGACGAACAGCGTCTCGGCGTCCGGCCCGGCGTCCGCGCCGCGGACGACGACCTCCGCGGCGTGCTCGGCGTCGCCCGCGACCAGGTCGAACAGTGTCTGCCCGTAGTACGGCAGCCGAACGCGGTCGTCGGGCAGGTCGAGCGGGCGGCCGGCGTGGTGCGCGCCCACGTCGAGCGCGTCGAGCCACTCGCGCTTCACCGCGAGCGGGTCCTTGTGCTCCTGGGCCCGGCCGTGCACCAGCACGAGCGTCCTCATGGCTCCTCCTCCGGTCGGGCGGGGACGGCCGCGGCGGCGACCTCCGCGACGCGCGCGGCGTTCTCGGCGGCGAACAGGGTCCAGTGCGACGGCAGCCGCGCCGGGAACGTCAGGGCGTGGTCCCGCACGGCGGGCGGCGCCGCGGCGAGCAGCGGCCAGCCGCGCGACAGCAGCGGGACCGGGGTGAGCAGGCCGGACCAGTCGACGGGCTCGTCGTCGTGTCCCGGGTCGGGGCCGGAGGCCAGCAGCGCGACGTCGAACAGCCGCGAGCCGGGGGAGCCGGGGGCGGCCAGGTCCGCGATCGCCGCGCGCCGGCCGCGGTCGTGCAGCTCCCACGCGCGGTACAGCGCGGCGAGCGGGTCGGCCTCGACGGCGACCGCGCGCCGCGCCGCCCGCCGCGGGTCCGGGTCGTCGCGCGCCGGGGCGTCGTCGTCCTCGTCGTCGTCCGGGCGCAGCCCGAACCGCGACCACGCCGCGGCCAGTGCCCGGCGGGCGACCGCGCCGTCCACCCCGGGCGGCGGGGCGCCTCCGCCGGCGCCGGGGGCCCGGGGAAGCGCGCAGTCGACGAGGCAGCCGCGCTCGACGGTGGCCAGCGTGACCCGCCCCGGCAGCGTGGGCAGCACGGCGCAGCCGCCCGAGGCGAACGTGACGACGACCGCCGTCGGCGACACCGGCACGACGTCGAGGGCGCGGTCGCCCTGGACCACGACCAGGGGCCCGCCCGGCCGCGGAGCGGACGGCAGCGGGGCGACCTCGAGGTCGGGCGCCCGCGCCGGCGCGGGGACCGCGGGCGCGGGTGCGGCGTCCGGCGGGGCGGGCTGCGCGGGCGGCGACGGCGGCCCGACCCCGGACGGCACGGCGGACGGG
>NZ_JBYTEP010000022.1:0-58641 GCF_058792015.1 Cellulomonas sp. EB106-03-03-XG116 | reverse complement strand
GAAAGGCGGGGGGAGGATGGTCCAGGCGGGGGGGCGCGTGCCCCGCGGCCGGGAGGACGTCACTGGCCGTTGAGCATCGGCGTGATCTTCTCGTCGTACTGCGCGGCGAGCTCGGTCACGTCACCGCCCTCGGCGATCGCCTGGAACAGCTCCTCGTAGACGAACGCCGCCTCGACGGCCGCCCAGCCCGGCGCGGCCGGGGTGAGCTTGGAGGCCGCCGCGGTCTCGATCATCGTGGTGGCGAACTTGTCGTCGCCGAGGGCGTCGACGTACTGCGAGTTCGCCGGGCCGAGGCCGTTCTCGCCCAGCATCTGCTGGTACTCGGGCGAGAAGATGATCCGCAGCAGGTTCTCGGAGAGCTCCGGGTGCTGGGACTTGGCCGAGACGGCGATGTTCGAGCCGCCCGCGAACACCGGCGCGATGCCGCCGTCCACGCCCGGCAGGGCGAAGATGTCGAACTTCGACTCGTCCGCCATGCCGTCGCGGACCTCCTCGCCGTCGTCGTTCGTGGTGAGGTCGCCGATCGACCAGCGGGCCCAGCCCGGGGCCATGATCGTCGCGGCGGCCGGGGCGGCGCCGTCGGCGCCGTCGTTCAGGAAGTCCCAGTACGCCACGTCGCGCTCGGTGGCCGGCACGTTGGACGAGCCCGCGTAGACGTCCTGCCACTGCTCGAGGCCCTTGATGGTGTTCGGGTCGGACAGCGTGGAGGTCCACTCGCCGCCGTCCTCGGTGGCGAGCTCGCCGCCGTTCGCGAACACCCAGGAGATGCCGTTGCGCCAGTCCTGGCCGCCGATCGCGAAGCCCGACTGGCTGTCGGTCTTGAGCGCCTTGACGTCGTCGGCGAACTCGGAGAGCGTCGTCGGCTTCTCGAGGCCCGCGGCGGACCACAGGTCGGGCCGGTAGAACATGTAGCGCGAGCCGAAGTAGTACGGCAGCGCGTAGTTCTTGCCGTCCGCCTTGCCCACCTCGACGAACGACGGCAGCAGGTCGTCGCCGCCCAGCTCGTCGTACAGCGGGGTGAGGTCGCGGAACGCGCCGATCGTGGTGAAGGTCGGCGACTGGGTGTTGCCGATCTCGACCACGTCCGGGGTGTTCTCGGCGTCCGGGAGCGCCGTCGTCAGCTTGGTGACGACGTCGTTCCAGTCCTGCTCCTCGATGGTGAGCGTCGACCCCGGGTTCTCCTCCTCGAAGGTCGTCTTGAGGTAGTCGCGCAGCTCGTCCGGGGTGTCCGCCCCGTTGAGCCACAGCGTGATGTCGGCGGCCTCGGGGGTCCCGTCGGACCCGGTCGAGCCGCCGTCGTCGCCCGACGAGCAGGCGGTCAGCACGAGCGCCGCCGCCACACCGACGGCTGCCATCCGTACGATCTTCACGTTGGTGTTCCTCCCTGATGCGAGGCGGGGCCTGCAAGCCCCGCCGGGGGTGGTGGTACCGGCACTGCAAGCGGTCGGCTCGGGGTCGTCACGTGACCCCGAGCTGACCGGACAGCACGAGGGCCGCGGCGCCGGAGAGCGCCCCGTCCTCGTCCAGCGAACCCATCCGCAGCACGAGGTCCTGCCCCAGCAGGGGCAGGGTCCGGGCCCGGACCGTGGCGAGCGCCTCGACCCTGAGGGCTCCGTCCAGCAGCTCCGGGGGACCCGAGAGCAGGACCTCGGCGAGGTTGAGGGCACTGACGACGGGAGCGAGGGCCACGCCCAGCTTCCGTCCGACCGACGCGAGCACCGCGTCGGACTCCTCGGGGCTGCGGCCGGCGGTGGCGCGGCGCAGCGCGGGCAGGGAGAGCAGCGTCTCCAGGCAGCCGGCGCGCCCGCACGCGCACGGCCGGGGCTCGGGGTCACCGGCCCGCACGTCGCGGTCGTCGACCACGGTGACGTGCCCGATCTCCCCGGCGGCGTGCGCGCGGCCGCGCACCAGGGCGCCGTCCAGCACGATCCCGGCGCCGAGGCCCTGGCCGACGGTGACCACCATGAGGCCGGAGCCGGACGCGCCGCCGTAGGTGTACTCCCCCAGCGCGTGGGTGTTCGCGTCGTTGGCGACCTGCACCGGCACGCCCAGCCGCTCGGCGAGCAGCGCCGCCAGCGGCAGGTCGTACCAGCCGCGGTTGGGCGCCTGCACGACGACCCCGGCGGCGTCGATCACGCCGGGCGACCCGATGCCGACGCCGACGACGGGCCGGTCCGCGGCGGCGAGCAGCTCGCGGCACAGGTCCTCGAGCACCGCGACCGCGGCGTCGCCGGTCCGGCCGTCGAGCGAGACGGTGCGCCGCGCGACGACCGCGCCGGTGAGCGTCATGACCGCGCCGCGCAGGCTGGCGTCGTCCGCGAGGTCGACGGCCACGACCTGGTACTCCTCGGTCCGCATCCCGACGAGCGTCGCCGGCTTGCCGACCCTCCCCTCCGGCCGGACGCCGAGCTCGGCGACCAGGCCCTCGGAGATGAGCACCGACACCAGGTCGGAGACCGTGACCCGGGTCAGGCCGGTGCTGCGCGCGAGGTCGGCGCGGGACGACGGGCCCTGGTGGAACAGGTGCTGCAGGACGAGCGACCGGTTGTGCGCCCGGGCGTGCTCGGGGAGCACCTTGCCCGTCGGGCGGAGTGTGCGCCCGACCCCCCGGTGGCCCGAGGTGGCGGACGGCGTCGTCGTCGTCATGTTTGTTAGTAGACCTTCCTTACTAATCCATCGTCAAGGAGTTCGTGTGACCGTGACCACTTCGTGACCGGGCGTTCACGGGGCCGACATCCGGCGCGGCGGCCCCCGCCCGCGGCCGGGAATGCCCCGCCCCTCCCCCGCGCTGCACCGGGCATGGAGCTCGGCCTGTACACGTTCGGCGACATCCACCCCGACCCGGTGTCCGGCGCGGTCACCTCCCCCGCGCAGCGGCTGCGCGACGTGCTGGAGCGCGTCCGCCTCGCCGAGGAGGTCGGCCTGGACCACGTCGGCATCGGCGAGCACCACCGCCCCGACTACGCCATCTCCTCCCCCGCGACCGTCATCGCGGCGGCGCTCGCCCAGACCGCGCGGATCAGCGTCGGCAGCGCCGTGACCGTGCTGTCCACCGAGGACCCCGTCCGGCTCTACCAGCAGTTCGCGACGATGGACCTGCTGTCCGGCGGCCGCGTCGAGCTGCTCGCGGGGCGGGGGTCGTTCATCGAGTCGTACCCGCTGTTCGGCGCCTCGCTGGACGACTACGACGAGCTGTTCGACGAGAAGATCCGGCTGCTGCTCCGGATCGACCGCGGCAACCCGGTCACCTGGTCCGGCCGGTTCCGGCCCGCGCTGCACGCCGCGGAGATCCTGCCGCGGCCGCTCGACAAGCCGGGCCTCGGCGAGCACCTGCGGATCGCGGTCGCCACCGGCGGCAACCCGGCGTCCTCGGACCGCGCCGGCCGGCTCGGCCTCCCCGTGTCCTACGCGATCATCGGCGGCCGGCCCGCGGACTTCGCCCCGCTGGTCCGGCTCTACCGGGCCGCGCACACGGAGGCCGGCCACGACCCCGCCACGCAGCGCGTCGAGGTCGCCGGCATGGGGTTCGTCGCCGACGACGCGAAGCAGGCGCGGGAGTTCTTCTTCCCGTACTGGCTCAGCACGATGCGCCGGATCGCCGCCGAGCGCGGGTTCGCCATCCCGAACCGGATCGCGTTCGAGTCCCAGGCCGCGAAGGGCGGGGCGTACTTCGTCGGCTCGCCGCACGAGGTCGCGGACCGCATCGTCGCGCTGAACGCCGCGCTCGGGCACGACCGGCAGATCTTCCAGATGGACCTGAGCGGCGTGCCGCAGCGGGAGAGCCTGCGGGCGATCGAGCTGCTGGGCACCCAGGTGGCCCCGCTGGTGCGCGAGGCCCTGGGCTGACCCGGGCGGGCCGCACGTCCCGCTCGCCCACCGCCCCGGCCTCGATACGGTGTGACCTGTTGGATCTTGCTTCCGAGAGGGACACGCCGTGACTGCACCCGTCGACGCCACCACCACCGGCGCCTGGACCGCCCTGACCGCGCACGAGGAGGCGTTCCTCCCCGACCTGCGGGGCTGGTTCGACGCCGACCCCGAGCGCGCGACGCGCCTGACCCGGCAGCTGGCCGACCTCACCGTCGACCTGTCGAAGAACCTCGTCACCGACGAGACCCTGTCCCTGCTGGTCGCCCTCGCGGACCAGGTCGGCCTCAAGGCCCGGCTCGACGCGATGTTCGCCGGCGAGCACATCAACGTGACCGAGGACCGCGCCGTGCTGCACACCGCGCTGCGCCGCCCGGCCGACGCGGAGCCCGGCCTCGTGGTCGACGGCCAGGACGTGGACGCCGACGTGCAGGAGGTGCTCGCGAAGGTCGCCGCGTTCGCCGACAAGGTGCGCTCCGGCGAGTGGACCGGCGTCACCGGCGAGCGCGTCGCGACCGTCGTGAACATCGGCATCGGCGGCTCGGACCTCGGCCCGGTCATGGCGTACGAGGCCCTCAAGCCGTACGTGCAGGACGGCCTCGAGGTGCGGTTCGTGTCGAACATCGACCCGACCGACATCGCCGAGAAGACCAAGGACCTCGACCCGACGACGACGCTGTTCGTCGTCGCGTCCAAGACGTTCGGCACGCTGGAGACGCTGACCAACGCGCGGCTCGCCCGCGACTGGCTGTGGCGCGGGCTCGTCGCCGCCGGCGCGATCGAGGACACCGAGGAGGCCCGCACCGGCGCGGTCGCCAAGCACTTCGTCGCGGTGTCGACGGCGCTGGACAAGGTCGCGGCGTTCGGCATCGACCCGGAGAACGCGTTCGGGTTCTGGGACTGGGTCGGCGGACGCTACTCGGTCGACTCGGCGATCGGCACCTCGCTCGCCATCGCGATCGGCCCCGACGCGTTCGGCGAGTTCCTCGAGGGCTTCCACGCCGTCGACGAGCACGTCCGCACCACGCCGTTCGACCAGAACGTCCCGGTCCTCATGGGCCTGCTCAACGTCTGGTACGTCAACTTCCTCGACGCGCACACGCACGCCGTCCTGCCGTACGCCCAGTACCTGCACCGGTTCCCGGCGTACCTGCAGCAGCTCACCATGGAGTCGAACGGCAAGTCGGTCCGCTGGGACGGCACGCCGGTGACGACGGAGACCGGCGAGGTGTTCTGGGGCGAGCCCGGCACCAACGGCCAGCACGCGTTCTACCAGCTGATCCACCAGGGCACCCGGCTGATCCCGGCGGACTTCATCGCGGTCGCCAACCCGGCGCACCCGCTGAAGGACGGCGACACCGACGTGCACGGGCTGTTCCTCGCGAACTTCTTCGCGCAGACCAAGGCGCTCGCGTTCGGCAAGACCGCCGACGAGGTCCGCGCCGAGGGCACCGCCGAGGAGATCGTCCCGGCCCGCGTGTTCCCCGGGAACCGCCCGACGACGTCGATCCTCGCCCCGTCGCTGACCCCGTCCGTGCTCGGCCAGCTCATCGCGCTGTACGAGCACATCACGTTCGTCGAGGGCGTCGTGTGGGGCATCGACTCGTTCGACCAGTGGGGCGTCGAGCTCGGCAAGAAGCTCGCGCTCGAGATCGCCCCGGCGGTCGAGGGCGACGCGGACGCGCTGGCGGCCCAGGACCCGTCGACCCGCTCCCTGATCGCGCGCTACCTGGACCTGCGCCAGGGCTGACCCGCACCCCGCCGCCCGCCCCCGGCGGCGCCGCTGCGTCGAGTGCCCATCGGACACGTCGAGTGCCTATCCCCTGGATAGGCACTCGGCGTGTCGCGTAGGCACTCGACGCGGGCTCAGGCGACCGGGCGCGGGCGGCGGCGGCCCAGGAGGTCGTCCAGGGGGTCGCCGCGGTCCTCGACCTGAGTCGGGACCGGAGCCGACCCGAGGCCGGCGTCGACGGGCGGCAGCACCGGGCCGCCGACGAGCACCGTCGGCTGCGGCACCGCGATCCCGTCCGCGTCCGGCCACCGGGCCGCGTCGGCGGGGTGCCGACGACGGCGCCCGCGCACGGTGGCGCGCAGCGCGACCCCGACGAGCAGGGCGGCGAGGACGGCGGCCTCGTAGGCGAGCACGACCTGGGCGTAGAGCGTCAACCACACCTGGAGCGCCAGCACGGCCACGCCGGCCAGCACGACGGCCACCCGTCCCATGAGACCCCCCTCGGCTCATCAGCGCTGCGGTGCGTGCGGCAGGCCAGCGTCCCGCTGATCGCGGACCGGGTCAAGACCCTCCGGGTGAGGCCTGGTCAGCGGCCGCGGGCGCCGCTCACCCGGTCGCCGGCACGTCGCCGAACCAGTCCCGGACCCGGGCGACGACGGTGCGGTCGAAGGTGTCGTCGTCGTGGTGGGCGGACAGCCACCGGACGAACGAGCCGCCGGCGACCGCGTCGAGCTCGCGCCGGCAGGCGGCGGTCCGGGTCACCGCGACCTCGAGCTGGTCGGCGGCCTCGTCCGGCGTGCGGTACAGGTACGGGTAGCCGGCGGGCAGCAGCGCCCGCGCCCACGGCAGGTCCGGGAACACCCCGACGGCGCCGGCCGCGAGCGCCTCGACGTACTCCAGCCCGTACGACTCCTCGGTGGCGGTCGCGAGGAACGCCGTGGTGCGGCCGAGCGCCTCCCAGTAGGAGTCGCGGGTCGCGGTGAGCGGGCCGACCCAGCACCACGGCCGCTCGGACATCCGCATGGCGGTCTCGGAGACCAGGTGCGACTCGTGCAGCCGGGCCTCGACGCGGATCGGGGTGCGGCGCTGCACGCGGTCGACGACCTCGAGGAACAGCCGCGGCTGCTTGCGCTCGGAGACGTAGATCGCCGGGTACAGCACCACCGGGACGTCCGGCTCGTGCCGCGGCCGGACGTGGTCGACCCGGAACCCGAGGTTGACCCACCCGGTGCGGGCGCGCTCCCCCAGCGCGGGGACCGTGAGCCGGGCGACGAGCTCCCGGATCTCGGAGGCGGTGCGCGCGGAGTTGGCGAACGTCGGGAACAGCGCGCAGGACAGCGCGAGCGCGGCCTGCTCGACGGGGTGCGGGTACCGGGTGGCGTCCCACCAGACGAAGTTCATCACCCGCGGGTCCGCGCACCCGCCCGCGCGCAGGGTCTGCCACACCTGCACCGAGTCGAGCACGTCCATGGTGAGGACGACGGTCCCGTCGCCGTCGACGAACTCCAGCGGGAGCAGGTCGAACCCGTCGCACCGCCGCGGTCCCGGCCCGATCAGGACGGAGCCGGGGAACACCCGCAGCAGCCGGCGGACGAGGGTGGCGGCCGCGTCGTGGCCGGCGACCCGGCCGTCGGCGTCGACCAGGACGTCGTCGTGCTTGATCGCGACGCGCACGCCGCTCACCGCCCCTCGGCGTCGACGAGCGCGCCGGCGCCGTCGGAACCCTCGCCGGCGCCCGCGCCGCCCTGGCGCGGCAGCACGCCGCCCGCCGGCACCCCGGGCTCGGCCGGCTCCTCGGGCTCGGGCCCGGCGGGCTGCTCCTCCCCCGCGGGCGACCCGCCGATCCGCATCCCGTAGAACGACCGGTAGACGAACACGGCGGACGTCACGAAGAACACGCCGGCCAGGACGTGCACGAGCGTCCCGCGCCCGTCGCCGGTCAGGCTCACCGCGAGCTCGACGGCCAGCAGCCCGAACAGCGTCGTGAACTTGATGACGGGGTTCAGCGCCACGGACGAGGTGTCCTTGTACGGGTCGCCCACGGTGTCGCCGACGATCGTCGCGTCGTGCAGCGCGGTCCCCTTGGCGTGCAGGTCGACCTCGACGATCTTCTTCGCGTTGTCCCAGGCGCCGCCGGCGTTGGCCATGAAGATCGCCTGGTACAGCCCGAACACCGCGATCGACACCAGGTAGCCGATGAAGAAGAACGGCTCGACGAACGCGAACGCGAGGGTGGCGAAGAAGATCGCGAGGAACATCGTCAGCATGCCCTTCTGGGCGTACTGGGTGCAGATCTCCACGACCCGGCGGGAGTCCGCCTCGCTCGCCCGCTCGCTGCCGTCGAGGTGGATGTTCGCCTTGATGAACTCGACCGCGCGGTACGCGCCGGTGGTCACGGCCTGGATGGACGCGCCGGTGAACCAGAAGATCATCGCGCCGCCGGTGACCAGGCCGAGCAGGAACGGCGGGTGCAGCAGCGACAGGTTGTCCAGGCCCGTGGTGAGGCCCTCGGTGAGGGCCATGATGATGGAGAAGATCATCGTGGTGGCCCCGACGACCGCGGTGCCGATGAGCACCGGCTTCGCGGTGGCCTTGAAGGTGTTGCCCGCGCCGTCGTTCTCCTCGAGCATCCGCTTGGCCGGCTCCCACCGCGGGGCGAACCCGTGCTCGGCCTCGATCTGCTCGGCCGCGCCGGGCAGCTCCTCGACGAGGGACAGCTCGTAGACGCTCTGCGCGTTGTCGGTGACCGGGCCGTACGAGTCGACCGCGATCGTCACGGGACCCATGCCGAGGAACCCGAACGCCACGAGCCCGAACGCGAACACCGCGGGGGCGAGCATGACCTGGTCGAGCCCCTGCTCGCTGATGAGGAACGCGCCGCCCATCAGGGCGACGACCGTCATGCCGAGCCAGTAGGCCGAGATGTTGCCGGCCACCAGCCCGGACAGGATGTTGAGCGACGGCCCGCCCTCGCGCGAGGACGTGACGACTTCGCGCACGTGCCGGCTGTTGGTGGAGGTGAACACCTTGACCAGCTCGGGGATGAGCGCCCCGGCGAGCGTGCCGCAGGAGATGATCGCCGCGACCTTCCACCACAGCCCGCCGACGCCGTCCAGGTGCCCGAGGACCGCCCAGGTGGTCAGGTAGGTCAGCGCGATGCTCACGACCGAGGTGAGCCAGACCAGGGACGTCAGGGGCTTCTCGAAGTCCATCCGCTCGGCGGCGGCGTACCGGCGGCGGGTCCACGCGTCGTTCGCGAGGTACGACACCGCCGAGGCGATGACCATGACCGCCCGGACCACGAACAGCCAGACCAGCAGCGTCGCCTGCATGAGCGGGTCGTCGACGGCGAGCAGCACGAACGTCACGAGCGCGACGCCGGTGACGCCGTAGGTCTCGAAGCCGTCGGCGCTCGGGCCCACCGAGTCGCCCGCGTTGTCGCCGGTGCAGTCGGCGATCACGCCGGGGTTCCGGGCGTCGTCCTCCTTGATCTTGAACACGATCTTCATGAGGTCCGAGCCGATGTCGGCGATCTTCGTGAAGATGCCGCCCGCGATCCGCAGCGCCGACGCGCCCAGCGACTCGCCGACCGCGAACCCGATGAAGCACGCGCCCGCCACGTCGGCCGGGAGGAACAGCAGGATGACCAGCATCATCAGCAGCTCGAGGCTGATCAGCACCATGCCGATCGACATGCCGGACTGCATCGGGATCCGGTGCACCGGCAGCGGCCTGCCCGCCAGCGACGCGAACGCGGTCCGGGAGTTCGCGAGCGTGTTGACCCGGATGCCGAACCAGGCGACGGCGTACGACCCGGCCATGCCGAGCAGGCTGAACGCGATGATCGTCGCGACCCGGCCCCACCCGAAGCCGACGAGCGCCCGGTAGTACAGGACGATCACCGCGGCGATGAACACCCACAGCAGGAGCAGGAACCGGCCCTGGCGGGTCAGGTACGTCCGGCAGGTCGAGTAGATGAGCTCGGAGATCTCCCGCATCGCCGCGTGCACGGGGAGCCGGCGCAGCTGCACGTAGGTGGCGACGCCGAACGCGAGGCCGAGCACGCACACGACGAGCCCGAGGCCGAGCAGGAGCCGCCCCGACACGGACCCGAGGACCGTCACGGCGCCGAGGTCCGGCAGCACGAGGCTCGCCTCGCCGCCGTGCACGCCGCCCTCGGCGGAGGCGGAGCCGGGCGCGCACCCGGCGAGCGCGGTCCCGAGGACGGCGGCCGCTGCGGCGGGCACGGGCCACCGTCGCCGTCGGCCGGCCGGGGGCCGGTCGGCGGGAGCCGCCGGTGCGCGCGAGGAGGTGGTGCCGGTCCGGACGTCAGTGTTCACGGTCGGGTCCCTGGTGAGAGCGCCTTCGCTGTCACCCTCGACGCTAGGACCGGCGCGACCCGCCCGGATGAGACGTACGGCCCAGGCGGGCGCTACCCACCGGCGTCAGCCCCAGCGCCCCAGCCGCTGCGCGAGCAGCGCGAGCGCCACCGGCCCGGCCGTGGACGTCCGCAGCACGTGCGGCCCCAGCAGCACCGGCTGCGCCCCGGCGTCGACCAGCTCCGCGAGCTCCCGCTCCGCGATGCCGCCCTCGGGCCCGACGACGACGAGCACGTCGGCCTCCGCCCCCGGCCCGGGCAGCGCCGCCGCGGCGAGCGGGGTCGTCGCCTCCTCGTGCAGCACGAGCACCGCGCCGCCCGCCGCGACCACCTCGCGCGCCCGGCGGACGAGCGCCGCGGTCGCCAACGCCAGGTCGACCGCGGGCACGTGCGCCCGGCGGGCCTGCTTGGCGGCGGTGCGGACCGTGCCGAGCCACCGGGCCCGGCTCTTGGCCGCCCGGTCGCCGCGCCACACCACGATCGACCGCTCGGCCTGCCAGGGCACGACGCCGTCGGCGCCGACCTCGGTGGCCGCCTCGATCGCCATCTCGTCCCGGTCGCCCTTCGCGAGCGCCTGGACCAGCACCAGCCGCGGCGCCGGCACCGGCTCGACGACGACCTCGCGGACGCGCAGGTGCACGCCCTCGGGCCCGGCCGCCTCGACCTCGCCGACCAGCCGGGTGCCGGCGCCGTCGACGACGTCGACCCGCTCCCCCGCGGTCTTGCGCTGCACGACGCCCGCGTGCCGCCCCTCGGCGCCCGCGAGCAGGTAGGTGCTCCCGGCCGCGAGCGCGTCGAGGTCGCCCGGCTCGGCCAGGAAGACGGGTGCGGTCACACTCAGCGCCCGGCGAGCTTGTCGCGGAGCTTCGCGAACACGCCGCCGCCGGAGGCCGACAGCCGCGCCTCGGGGCGCTCCTCGCCGCGCAGGCCGGCGAGCTTGCGCAGCAGCTCGGCCTGCTCGTCGTCGAGCGACGTCGGGACGTGGACGTCGACGTGCACGTGCAGGTCGCCGCGGCCGCCCGCGTGCAGGTGGCCGACGCCGAGGCCGCGCAGCGTGACGATCTGCGCGGGCTGGGTGCCCGGGCGCAGGTCGACCTCCTGCGGGCCGTCGAGGGTGTCGAGCGTGAGCACGGTGCCGAGCGCGGCCGCGGTCATCGGGACCTCGAGCGTGCAGTGCAGGTCGTCGCCCTCGCGGACGAACGTGTCGTGCTTGCGCTCGCGCACCTCGAGGTAGATGTCACCCGCGGGGCCGCCGGCGGGGCCGACCTCGCCCTGCGCGGTGAGCTTGATCCGGGTGCCGGTGTCGACGCCCGCCGGGACGTCGACCTCGAGCGTGCGGCGCGAGCGGACCCGGCCCTCGCCGGCGCACTCGGTGCAGGGCTCGGGGATGACGGTGCCGAAGCCGTGGCACGCGGCGCACGGCTGCGAGGTCATCACCTGGCCGAGGAACGACCGCGCGACCCGCTGCACCGACCCGCGGCCGCCGCAGACGTCGCAGGTGCGCGGCGAGGTGCCCGGGCGGCAGCAGGTGCCGTCGCAGGTCGGGCAGACCACGGCCGTCTCGACCGGGACCTCGCGGTGCGTGCCGAACGTCGCCTCGGCGAGGTCGATGTCGAGGCGCAGCAGCGCGTCCTGGCCGCGGCGGGCGCGCGGGATGGGGCCGCGCTGCGCGCCCGCGCCGGCGGCGGCGCCGAAGAACGTCTCGAAGATGTCCTGGAAGCCGAAGCCGCCCTGGCCGCCCATGCCGCCGCCGGGGGCCGACGGGTCGGCGCCCAGGTCGTACATGCGCCGCTTCTCGGGGTTCGACAGCACCTCGTACGCCCGCGACACGTCCTTGAACCGGTCCTCGGAGCCCGCGTCCGCCCCCGCCACGTCGGGGTGCAGCTCGCGCGCGAGGCGCCGGTAGGCCTTCTTGATCTGCTCGGGCGTGGCGTCACGCTCGACGCCCAGCACCTCGTAGTAGTCGCTCACTCGTCACTTCCTGTGCGTGTGGGGGCCGCGCGCGGGCGCGGGTCGGTTGCTCATGTCGAACGTGCGCGGGACCGCGTCGGTGCCCGGCGGCCGGTCATCCGGCGAGGATCCGGGACAGGTACCGGGCGACGGCGCGCACCGACGCGATGGTCCCGGGGTAGTCCATGCGGAGCGGCCCGACGGAGCCGATCCGCGCGACCGCGGTCCCGCCGCCGTCCGGGCCGCCGTAGCCGGTGGTCACGAAGCTCGTCTCCAGCAGACCCTCGTGCTGGGTCTCGCGGCCGATGCGGACGGAGACCGCGGCCTCGTCCTCGGCCATCTCGCCCAGCAGGCGCAGCAGGACGACCTGCTCCTCCAGCGCCTCCAGGACGGGGCTGATGGTGTGCGCGAAGTCCGCGCCACCGCCGCGCACCAGGTTCGCGGTGCCCGCCAGGACGACGCGCTCCTCGCTCTCCTGCGCCAGCGTGTCCTCGACCACCGCGACGACGCCGCGCACGAGCGGGCCGTCCGCGGCGGCGAAGTCGTCGGCCAGGTCGGACAGCGCCGTGCCGAGCTCGGCCAGCCGCCGGCCCGCGGCCGCCGTGTTGAGCCGGATCCGCAGCCGCGCCACGGTCCCGGCGTCGAGCGGGTCCGGCACCTCGATGGTGCGCTGCTCGACGCGGCCGTGGTCGGTGATGATGACCACCAGCAGGTGCCGGTCGCCGACCGGGACCAGCTCGACGTGCCGCAGCGCGGTCCGGCGCAGCGACGGGTACTGCACGACGGCGACCTGGTGCGTCAGCTGCGCGAGCAGCCGCACCGAGCGGTCGACGACGTCGTCCAGGTCGGCCGCGTCCTCGAGGAACGTCTCGATCGCGCGGCGCTCCGGCGCGGACAGCGGCTTGATCGTCGCCAGGCGGTCGACGAACAGCCGGTAGCCCTTGTCGGTCGGCACCCGGCCGGCCGAGGTGTGCGGCTGCACGATGAGACCGGCGTCCTCGAGGGCCGCCATGTCGTTGCGGATCGTCGCGGGCGACACCCCCAGGGAGTGCCGCTCGACCAGGGCGCGGGAGCCGACGGGCTCGCGGGTGGCGACGTAGTCCTCCACGATCGCCCGCAGCACGTCCAGCCTGCGGTCCTCGCTCATCGCCACCTCCCCGGCCGGCGCTCGTCCTGGCACTCGTTCTGACCGAGTGCCAATTCTACGCGTCCGCCGGCGCGGTCGCCGCGTCCCGGCGCCGCGCCCGGAGGTCCAGCACCCCGACGACGAGCGCGACGGCGACGAGCGACACGGTGAGCAGCAGCGCCCGCCCGGCCGCCACGCTGCCGTCGACGCCCGAGGCCAGGGCGGAGTAGTAGGTGGACAGGGCGACCGCGACGCCGAGCGCCGACCCGACCCGCTGGCCGACCTGGAGCATGCTGCCCGCGACCCCGGCCCGCTCGACCGGCACCCGCGCGAGCGTGAGCGTCTGGTTCGGGGCGATCACCAGGCCGCTGCCGGCGCCCGCGACCATCTGGGTCGCCGCCATGACGAAGCCGACGGCCGGCGGCTCGACGAGCCGGATCGCCAGGTCGGTGCCCACGAGGCCGGCGACCACGAGCACCAGGCCGATCACCACGAGCGCGCGCCCGCGGCTCGCCACCAGCCGGCCCGAGCGCTGGGCGGACACGGCGGAGGCGATCGCGAACGGCATGTTGACCAGCCCGGCCTGCAGCGGCGTGAACCCGGCCACCTGCTGCAGGTACAGCGTCGCCACCAGGAACACCGAGGTGAACCCGCCGAAGTACGCGATCCCGAGCAGCGCCCCGTTCCGGAACGACGGCTCGCCGAGCACCCGCGGGTCCAGCACGGCGGCGCCCGTGCGCCGCTGGTACCGGCGCTCCCACAGCACGGTCGCCACCCCGAGCACGGCCGCGACGGCGAGCCACCACCAGCGGGCCGGGTCGTCGCCGCCCTCCCCCGTCGTCGTGACGAACGGCACCATGACCGTCGCGGCGGTGAGCGCGACGCCGGTGAGGCCGACGCCGTCCAGCCGGGGCCGGCCGCGCGGGCCGAGGGTGCCGGACGGCCGGCCGGCCACGCCGCGGGGCAGGAACCGCACCGCGAGCGGCAGCACCACCGCGATCACCGGGACGTTCACGAAGAACACCCAGCGCCAGCCCTCCTCGGCGCCGAACGCCTGGATGATCAGGCCGCCGAGCAGCGGGCCCAGCGCCGTCGACACCCCGATGGTCGCGCCGAAGTAGCCGAACGCCTTCCCGCGCTCGTACCCGGTGAACAGCTGCTGGATCGTCCCGACCACCTGCGGGTTCAGCAGGCCCGCGCTCATCCCCTGGAGCAGCCGGGCGACGGCCAGCAGCTCGTCGGACGGGGCCAGCCCTGCGCCCAGGCTGGTGAGGGCGAACCCGGTCAGGCCGAGCAGGAACAGCCCGCGGCGGCCGCGCGCGTCGCCCAGCCGGCCCGCGGGCACCAGGACCAGGCCGAACGCGAGCGTGTACCCCGCGACGATGAGCTGGAGCTGGCTGGCGCCGGCGTCCAGGCTGCGCTCGATCGACGGCAGCGCGACGTTGACGATGGAGACGTCGAGCATCGTGATGAACCCGATCGCCAGGCACACGCCCAGCGCGCGCCACCGGTGCGGGTCCGGCTCCGACCGGGTCGCGGTGCCGGGGCGGTCGGGGTGCTGCGCGGGGCTCGACGTCACCGTCGTGTCGTACCACGCGGGCGAGCGGTCGGCACCTAGGCTGCCGCGGGTGACCGACCGCTACGGAACCGACGTCCTGTCCGCGGGCTCCCCGAGCGCGCACCGCCGGCCCACCTCGACCCCCACCCCCGCCGAGCGCGGCCTGGTCGTCGAGGAGGTCACGACCGGCTGGGTCGGCGCGGTCGTCCGGGTCGAGAAGTCGGGCGGCGAGCACGTGGTCGTCCTGGAGGACCGCCGCGGGCGCACGCGGACGTTCCGGCTCGGGCCGGGGTTCTGGGTCGACGGCAAGCCGGTCGAGCTGGTGCCGCCGCGGCCGACCGCGCCGACCGGCCCGAAGCGCACCGCGTCCGGGTCCCTCGCAGCGGCCGACCAGCGCGCGCGCGTCGCGATCGGCAGCCGGATCTGGGTCGAGGGCAAGCACGACGCCGAGCTCGTCGAGAAGGTCTGGGGCGACGACCTGCGCGCCGAGGGCGTGGTCGTCGAGCTGCTCGACGGCGTCGACAACCTCGTCGACGCGCTGCGCGACTTCCGCCCCGGGCCGGGCAAGAAGGTGGGCGTGCTCGTCGACCACCTGGTGCCCGGGTCGAAGGAGCAGCGGATCGCCGACGAGGCCGCGCGCACGGTGCCCGCCGGGACGCTGCTCGTGCTCGGCCACCCCTACGTCGACGTGTGGCAGGCCGTGAAGCCCGCGCGCGTCGGGCTGACCGCCTGGCCGACGATCGAGCGCGGCACCGAGTGGAAGCGCGGCATCCTGCGCGAGCTCGGCTGGCCCGCCGACGAGCAGGCCGACGTCGCCCGCGCCTGGCAGCGGATCCTGCGCTCCGTGCGGTCCTACGCCGACCTGGAGCCGTCGCTGCTCGGGCGGGTCGAGGAGCTGATCGACTTCGTGACGGCGCCCTGAGGCGCCCCCGGCTTCGGGCTCAGGGGGCGACGGGCTCGTCCTGCAGCCGGCGGTACATCCAGGTAGTCGCCAGCAGGCCGACCGGGAACGACACCAGCTGGCCGATGCCGCACAGCGCCGACCCGACCAGGTTCGCCGCGTAGACCGCGAGGAACAGCAGCAGGACGGTGCCGAGGTTCCGGCTCACCAGCGTGAAGCTCGCCCGGATCGCGTCCACCGGCGCCAGGCGCTTGTCGATCACGAAGAACAGCGTGAACTGCGCGAGGAACGCGAACACCAGGCCCGGGATCACGAACAGCAGCGTGCCGACCGCCGTGCTCAGCCCGACGAGCAGCGCCGCCACGACGACCTTGCCGAAGTCGTCGAACCGGAAGAACGTGCCCACCTCGATCCGGCGCCCGTCGGCGACCTCGAGCGTCGCCCGGGTCACGCCGGCCTGCATGAACGCGGACAGCAGGACCGCGACCGCGGCCACCAGGAGGTAGCTGAGCACGAGGCCGACGCCCGCGCCGTTGCGCAGCTCCTGGGTGTCCGGGTCGACGCTCGCGACGGTGCCGCCGAGGACCACCGCGAACAGCACCGCGGAGACCACCACGATGACCGCCAGGTAGGCGAGGACGCCCAGCAGGAACGGGCCGACCTGCTGGGTGAACTTGGTCCAGCCCCAGCTGAACGCGTCGCCGACGCTCGTCCCGGCGGTCGGGGCGCCGTACGCGGGGGCGCCGGAGGGCTGCTGGGCGTAGCCGGGCTGCGGGTACGGCTGCTGCGGCGGGTACGGCTGGCCGGGGGGCGGCTGCTGGCCGTACGGCTGCTGGGGCGGGTACGGCTGGCCGGGGGGCGGCTGCTGGCCGTACGGCTGCTGGGGCGGGTACGGCGGCTGCCCGGCGGGCGGCTGCTCGCCGTACGGCTGCTGCGGGGCGGGCGGCGGCCCCTGCGGCGGGCGCGGCTCGTCGTCGCGCGGCGGGGTGGTGCCCGGGTTCTCGGTCATCGCGTGCCCTCCTGGTCGGCCGTACGTCGCCCGTCCGGCCAGCGAACCGAAGGCGACCCGCGGGTGTCAAGGAGTCCACCGCAGGGGCGAAGCGGACGAAAGACCCGGTCACACCGCTACGCTTCGACCGCCGTAGCCCCGCACCACCCACGAGGAGACTCATGTCGTACGACCAGCAGCCGCCCGCGGGCGGCCAGCAGCAGCCGCCGTTCGGCGGTCAGCCCCAGCAGCCGTACGGCGGCCAGCCGCAGCAGCCGTACGGGGCCCAGCCGCAGCAGCCGCTGCGCCCGGACGAGGAGAAGACCTGGTCGCTGCTCGCGCACCTGGGCGGGATCATCTTCTCGTTCCTCGCGCCGCTCGTGATCTGGCTCGTCTTCAAGGGCCGCGGCCCGTTCCTGGACGACCAGGCCAAGGAGGCGCTGAACTTCCAGATCGCCGTCACGATCGCGTACGTGGCGTCCTGGATCCTGACGGCGGTCACGTTCGGCGTCCTGTCGTTCCTGCCGCTCGTGGTGTGGGTCGCCAGCCTCGTGTTCGCGATCCTCGCCGCCGTGGCCGTCAACAAGGGCCAGTGGTACCGCTACCCGGTCACCCTGCGCCTGGTGAAGTGACGCCCGAGCGCTAGCCGCACCCGCGAGTGGAGCGTCCTGCCCGACACGCCTCGGCGTGCCCGGCAGGACGCTCCACTCGTCTGTGCGGGGTCAGTCCGCGAGGGTGCGGACGACCGAGTCGGCCAGCAGCCGGCCCCGGCGCGTCAGCCGCACCCGGCGGCCCGGCCGGCCCCCGGCGCCCAGCGCGGCGCGCGCGTCGACCAGCCCGTCGGCCACCAGCCCGGCGACCCGGGCGCGTCCGGCGGGGCTCAGCACCTCGACGGGCAGCCCCTCGTCGAGCCGCACCCCGAGCATCACCCGCTCGAGCCGCGCCGACGCGTCCTCGACGGTCTCCCGCCCCGCAGCCGGGCTCTCCCCCGCGGCGAGCCGCGCCGCGTACGCCCGCGGGTGCTTGACGTTCCACCACCGCACGCCGCCGACGTGGCTGTGCGCGCCGGGGCCGACGCCCCACCAGTCGTCGTTGCGCCAGTACGCGAGGTTGTGCCGGCACGCGTCCGCGGGGGTGCGCGCCCAGTTGCTGACCTCGTACCAGTGCAGGCCGGCCTCGGTGAGCAGGTCGTCGGCGAGCTCGTACTTCGCCGCCTGGTCGTCCTCGTCGGGCAGTGCGAGCTCGCCGCGGCGCACCTGCACCGCCATCTTCGTGCCCTGCTCGACGACGAGCGCGTACGCCGACACGTGGTCGACGCCGGTGGCCAGCGCCGTCTCCAGGGAGGTCCGCCAGTCGGCGAGCGACTCCCCCGGCGTGCCGTAGATGAGGTCGAGCGACACGGCCAGGCCGGCGCCCCGCGCCCAGCGCACCACGTCGGGGATCCGGCGCGGGTCGTGCGTGCGCTCCAGCGTCGCGAGCACGTGCGGCACCGCCGACTGCATGCCGAACGACACGCGCGTGAACCCGCCGCGCGCCAGCTCGGCCAGCGACTCCGGGGTCACCGAGTCGGGGTTGGCCTCGGTCGTGACCTCGGCGTCGTCCGCGAGCCCCCAGGCGCCGCGGACGCCGTCGAGCATCCGGACCAGGTCGGACGCCGGCAGCACCGTGGGGGTGCCGCCGCCGACGAACACGGTCGACGCGGGCCTGGGTGGCAACCCGGCCGCGGCCGTGACCCGGGCGCCCAGCGCGATCTCGGCCAGCGCCGTGTCCGCGTAGGCCACCTGGGAGGCGCCGCCGCCGAGCTCGGTCGCCGTGTACGTGTTGAAGTCGCAGTACCCGCAGCGCACCGTGCAGAACGGCACGTGCAGGTACACGCCGAACCCGCGGTCGCCCGCGCCGTCCCGCACGCCCGGCGGGAGGGCGCCGTCCGCGGGAGCGGCGTCACCCTCCGGGAGCGCCGGGCTCACTTCTTCTTCGCGTCCTTGGCGTCCTTGGCGCCGCCCGCGTCGGACGACAGCGCGGCGATGAAGGCCTCCTGCGGCACGTCGACCCGCCCGATGGTCTTCATGCGCTTCTTGCCCTCCTTCTGCTTCTCCAGCAGCTTGCGCTTGCGGGTGATGTCGCCGCCGTAGCACTTGGCGAGGACGTCCTTGCGGATCGCGCGGATGGTCTCGCGGGCGATGACCCGGGAGCCGACGGCCGCCTGGATCGGCACCTCGAACTGCTGGCGCGGGATCAGGTCCTTGAGCTTGGACGCCATCATCACGCCGTACGAGTACGCCTTGTCCTTGTGCACGATCGAGCTGAACGCGTCGACCTGCTCGCCCTGCAGCAGGATGTCGACCTTCACCAGGTCCGCGACCTGCTCGCCGACGGGCTCGTAGTCCAGGCTCGCGTAGCCGCGGGTCCGGGACTTCAGCTGGTCGAAGAAGTCGAAGACGATCTCCGCGAGCGGCAGCGTGTAGCGCATCTCGACGCGGTCCTCGGACAGGTAGTCCATGCCCAGCAGGTCGCCGCGCTTGCCCTGGCAGAGCTCCATGATCGCGCCGATGAACTCGCTCGGGGCGAGGATCGTCGACTTCACGATCGGCTCGCGCACCTCGCGGATCTTGCCGCCGGGGAACTCGCTCGGGTTGGTGACGGTGACGACCGTGCGGTCCTCCATCGTCACCTCGTAGACCACGTTCGGCGCGGTCGAGATGAGGTCGAGGTTGAACTCGCGCTCCAGCCGCTCCCGGATGATCTCGAGGTGCAGCAGGCCGAGGAACCCGACGCGGAACCCGAAGCCCAGGGCGACCGAGGTCTCGGGCTCGTAGTTCAGCGCGGCGTCGTTGAGCTTGAGCTTGTCGAGCGCGTCGCGCAGCACCGGGTAGTCCGAGCCGTCGATCGGGTACAGGCCCGAGAACACCATCGGCTTCGGGTCGGAGTAGCCGCCGATCGCCTCGGTGGCCGGCTTGCTCGCGTTCGTGACGGTGTCGCCGACCTTCGACTGGCGGACGTCCTTCACGCCGGTGATGAGGTAGCCGACCTCGCCGACGCCCAGGCCCTTGGTCGGGACGGGCTCGGGCGAGATCACGCCGATCTCCAGCAGCTCGTGCGTGGCCTTCGTCGACATCATCGCGATCCGCTCGCGCGGGTTGAGGTTGCCGTCCTTGACCCGCACGTAGGTCACGACGCCGCGGTAGGTGTCGTAGACCGAGTCGAAGATCATCGCGCGCGCCGGGGCGTCGGGGTCGCCGGTCGGGGCCGGGACCAGCTCGACGATCCGGTCGAGCAGCGCCTCGACGCCCTCGCCCGTCTTGCCGGACACCTTGAGGCAGTCGGCCGGGTCGCCGCCGATGAGGCTGGCGAGCTCCTCCGCGTACTTCTCGGGCTGCGCCGCCGGCAGGTCGATCTTGTTCAGCACCGGGATGATCTGGAGGTCGTTCTCCATCGCCAGGTACAGGTTGGCCAGCGTCTGCGCCTCGATGCCCTGCGCGGCGTCGACCAGCAGCACGGCGCCCTCGCAGGCGGCGAGCGACCGGGACACCTCGTAGGTGAAGTCGACGTGCCCCGGGGTGTCGATCATGTTGAGCGCGTAGGGGGTGTCCCCCATCGCCCACGGCATGCGCACGGCCTGGGACTTGATCGTGATCCCGCGCTCGCGCTCGATGTCCATGCGGTCGAGGTACTGCGCGCGCATGGCGCGCGAGTCGACCACGCCGGTGAGCTGCAGCATGCGGTCGGCGAGCGTCGACTTGCCGTGGTCGATGTGCGCGATGATGCAGAAGTTGCGCAGCAGCTCGGGCGGGGTCGCCGCGGGGGTGATGCGCCGGGACTGCTCGGCGCTCGGGATCGGGGACACGTGCTCCCTCGGTTTCGCAGGGTCGGACTGCCACCATGGTCCCATGCCCGCGCCCGAGACCCGAGCCGCGGCCGGTGCGCGCCCCGCCGCGGGCGCCGACCTCGCCGCCGGGACCACCCTGCTCGACGCCCTCGCCGCGGCGCAGGACGCCTTCGCCGCCCTGCTCGCCGAGGCCGACCCGGCCGCGCCGGTGCCGGGGTGCGCCCCCTGGACCGTGACCGACCTCTCCCTGCACCTCGGCGGCGTCCACCGGTGGGCCGCGGCGATGGCGCGGCGCGAGGACGACGACGGCGCCGACCCGGTCGAGCCCCGCGAGCCCGACGCGCTCCGGGCGTTCTACCGGGAGCAGGCCGACGTGCTGCAGGACACCCTCCGGTCGCTCGGCCCGGACGCGCCCGCGTTCACCCTCGTCGGGCCCGGGCCGGCCGCGTTCTGGCACCGCCGGCAGCTGCACGAGACGCTGGTGCACCTGCACGACCTCGCCGCGGCCGCCGGCGCCCCGCACCCCGTGGCCGACCCGGTGCTGTGGGCCGACGCGGTCGACGAGGTGGTGACGGTGATGACGCCGCGGCAGGTGCGGCTGGGGCGGATGGCGGCGCTCGACCGGCCCGTGGGGCTGGTCGCCGAGGACGCGGGGCGGTCGTGGCTGCTGGGCGCGCCGGCGGACGGGCAGCCGGGCCCGGCGGGTGCGAGGCCAGGGAGGGCAGGCGGGGCGGCGGGCGAGGCGGCGGGCGAGGCGACCGCCTCGTCGGCGCCCGACGGCGCGCCGGTGACCGTCGCGGGCCCGGCCCGCACGCTGGCCCTGCTCCTCTGGGGCCGCACCCGTGCGGACGACCCCGCGCTGACGGTCAGGGGCGACCGCGCCGCCCTGGACGCGGCCCTGGCGGCCCCGCTCACCCCCTGACGCCACCGCTTGCGCGCCCGGCGCGACCCGGTGAGGTCGTCACTCGTCGGTGAGGTCGGCGGAAACGAGTGACGACCTCACCGACGAGTGACGACCTCACGCGCCTCGCCCGCCGGCCGCGGGCGTCAGGCCGGCTTCGTGGCCGTCAGGGCGAACGTCAGCGGGAGGCGGTCGCCGCCCTCCGGGAGCGCCCAGCTGCCGTCGCCGGTCGGCACCATCCCCGGCAGCGCGCGCCACGGGATCGTCCGGTGCTCCGCGATCTCGACGAGCCGCAGCCCGGCACCGAGCAGCGCCCGCACGACCTCGGCCAGCCCGTGCTGCCACTCGTAGGTGTCCCGCGCGTCCTCCGGCACGGCTCCGCCGGCGTACGTCGACGCGTGCCGGTGGTGCCGCGGCGCGCCGCCGAAGTACGGCTGCGTCAGCACGAGGGCGCCGTCCGTCCGCCCTGTGTCGAGGGCGTAGAGCACCGGGTGCGCCTCGCGGACGTACAACGTCCCACCCGGTCGGAGCAGCCCCGCGACGGTCCGTGCCCAGGCGTCGAGGTCGGGCAGCCAGCAGAGCGCGCCGATCCCGGTGTAGACGACGTCGAACCGGTCGGTGCAGGCGTCGAGGGCGTGCGCGACGTCGCTCTCCAGGAGGTCGCCGTCAGTCCGGCCTGCCCCGCGAGCTCCCGCGCCGCGGCCGTCGAGGCGCCCGACAGGTCGATCCCCGTCACCCGTGCCCCGAGCCGCGCCCAGGACAGCGTGTCGAGCCCGATGTGGCACTGGAGGTGCACCAGGTCGAGCCCGGCCGGCGACCCGCCCGGCAGGTGCGGCGCGAGCGCGGCGAGGTCGTCGCGGACGACCGAGGTGATCCGGCCGTCCTCGGCCACGAAGGCGTCGGCACCGTAGGCGGCGAGGTGGGCGGGGACCACGGCGTCCCAGCTGCGCCGGTTCACGGCCACGGCGTCGCTGCTCATGGTCGGCACCCTAGGGTGGGACGAGCGGTGACGAGGAGGGCTTTCGGCCCGCGCGCCCCAGGCGCGGGAGCCGCCGACCTCGGAGGCGCGGATCACGCGCCCGGGCTTCGTCCGGCGGCCGCTCGCCTGGTAGGCTTGTCAGTCGCGTGTCCGCCCGGGTCGGCGGGCACAAGTCCGGTTCCTCTCCGCGGGTGTCCCCACGCCCCAGTCCCGGCGCCGGACGCGCCCTCTACGACCTTGTTCCTCTCGCTCCGGCGAACACACGAAGAGAGTCCACACCGTGGCCAACATCAAGTCCCAGATCAAGCGCATCCGCACCAACGAGAAGGCGCGCCTGCGCAACAAGGCTGTCAAGTCCGAGCTCAAGACGTTCGTGCGCCGCGTGCGCGAGGCCGTCGCCGGTGGCGACAAGGACGCCGCGAGCACCGCTCTGGTCGCCGCGTCGAAGAAGCTCGACAAGGCCGTCTCGAAGGGCGTCATCCACGCCAACCAGGCCGCCAACAAGAAGTCGGCGCTGGCGAAGTCGGTCAACGCGCTCTGACGCGACCGTAGCCTTCACGAAGGGCGCCACCCTCTCCACGGGGTGGCGCCCTTCGTCGTCCTCTGCTGCACGCCCGTGCCGCTGTCGCCGAGCGGGCAGTACATGTCCCCACATCGGCCGACGAGGGGACATCTACTGCCCGCTCGGCGCGGCGGGCCGTGGCCCGGGATGCGCCGAGGGCGTCACCCCCCCTGCGGGGTGACGCCCTCTGTGCGGTCGGGCCGAGGCCCGACCGTGGGGAACGCGGTCGCTCAGTCCTGAGCCACCGCGCTCCACGCCTCCCACAGCACCGCGGGCACGGCGGGCCGGAAGCCCGCCTCCCGCAGCGCGCGGTCGAACGCCTGGGCAGCGCCGGTCACGTCGCCGTGGCCCAGGAACCGGTCGCCGAGCTCGCGCCACACCGCGGCGGACTGCCGCGACGCGGACATCATGCCGAGCATGTCGGCCGCCCAGCGGTACGCCCGGGACGCCGCCTCGACCTCGCCGCGAGCGTGCAGCGCGTCGCCGATCGCGAGCTGCGCGGCGGCGCCGTCGAGCCGGGGCTGGTCGCCGAGCCGGTCGAGCGCCGCGCGGCCGTACATCTCGGCCGCGACCGGGTCGCCCTGCATGAGGTGCGCGCGGGACCGCTCGACGTCGAGGCGCGCCATCTCCACCTCGGAGCCGGAGACCTGGAGCTCCGGAGCGGCGCGGTCGAGCTGCTCGAGGGCCGTCGCCGGCTCGGCGGGGTCGCCGCGGAGCAGGAGCCACGCGTAGTTGAGCCGCAGACGCGGGATGTCGCGGCTGACCTCGCCCTCGCCCAGCAGGGCGAGCGCGCGCTCGGTGTAGCGCTTCGCCAGGGCGTAGTCGTGCCGCTGCTCCGCGACGAGCGCCGCGTTCCAGTACACCGACCCGCGCCCGCGCGGTGTGCCGAGCGACTCCGCCTGGCGGATCAGCTCGGACGCCCGGTGCGTCGCGTACAGCAGGTCGCCGCGCTCGACGTAGGCCCAGAGGGTCGTCGAGCCGAGCCGCAGGTGCTCGTCGGTGCCGGTGAGGCCGGCCTCCTCGAGCTCGACCAACTGGCGGTCGCCGACCTCGATCGAGCGGCCGAGGTCGCCGGACTCCACGTAGGAGGCGACGAGGGCCGTCGCCGCCGCCGCGGCGTCGAGGTGGTGCTGCTCGGCGCGCGCCTGCGTGAGCAGCGGCTCGAGGACGCCGACGGCGGACTCGAGGTCGCCGAGCATCTCGTGCGCCTGCGCGAGCGCGAGCAGCGCGTCGACCCGGACCTGCCGGGTCACCGGCTCGAGGTCGAGGGCGAGGATCCGGTCGCGGGCCGACGAGGCCTCCCCCGACACCAGGTCGAGGCGGGCGTAGTCGAGCGCGAGCTTGGCGCGCGCCTCGGCCGGTCCCTCGTCGCCGTGCTTGAGATACTCGACCGTGGACCCGAGCCGCTCGGCGATGACGCCGAGCGCCGCGTCGGTCGGCTCGCGCCGACCGGACTCGATCAGGGAGATGTAGCTCGGTGAGAGCGCGTCTCCTGCGAGGGCCGTCTGGGAGAGCCCAGCGGCCAACCGCGCCTGGCGGACGCGGTCAGCAATGGTCGTCATGGGTGTCACTGTACCTATGACGCCTCGTGACGGCGAGCCTGTCACCCATCCGCCACGCCCCGCGCACGGCACGCACCGCGCCCCGGTGGCCGGCTGCATCAGCCGCGAGGCGCCGAACGGGCTCAGACCACGATCCGGCAGCAGCCCGTCGCGCCGCTCTGGATGGTGAAGCCGCCGGCGGCGTTGGCAGCGCCCGAGGCGCCGAGCGTGAGGGTGAGGGCGAGAGCGGCGGTGGCGATGGCCTTCAGCGAGGTGCGCATGGGGGGTCTCCTGTCACAGAACGTTGACTCTCTGTCACGACGAGCATGACTGATGCGAGGCGCTTCGCACCACCTCCTGAGGGGTTCTGCCGTACTTCCGCCCAATCGGGTGAATCCGACGTCACTTTGGCGCGTGTTCGCGCGATATCACCCCCTGTCGGGGGCCCGGACCCGTGTCATATCGCGCTGACTGTGGTGTCATGGATGGCATGACCAGGGGACAGGGCGACGTGGAGCGGCGGCTCGCGGACGAGATCGACGCCGCGATCCCGGACGTGCTGCGCCGGGAGTGGGACCGGCACGTCGCGACGGAGCGCGTGGTCGTGGGTCGGCAGGGGATCTTCTCTCCTCGCCTGCACCCCTTCGGGTACGAGCTCGGCTTCCGGGCACCCGGCGCCACCTCGGCGGACGCGGGCGCGTGGAGCGAGCTGCAGCACGAGCGTGCCACCAGCGCCGTGCTCCGCGCCACGTTCGGGCGTGCGGACGTCGACGAGGTCGGCCACGGGCGCTGGCTGTTCGCGCGCTGCCCGCGGGCGTTCCTCACCGGTGAGCTGCACCTGCCGAACCGCCCGGACCGCCTCGTCGTCGAGATCACCGGCACCACCCGCATCGACGGCGACGTCCTGCGGGGCGTCCGCCGGCTCCGGGAGCAGGGCTTCCGGATCGCGATGGCCGGGTTCGTGTCCCGGCAGGACCAGCGCGCGCTCCTCCCCCAGGCCGACTTCGTCAAGATCGACGCCCGGGACCTCGACCTCGAGGGCGAGCCGGTCGTCGACCTGGCGCGGTCGCACGGCGCCCTGCTCGTCGCCGAGTTCGTCGAGACCAGCGCCGAGCTCAAGGCCGGCCGGCGGCTCGGCTTCGACCTCTACCAGGGCAACCTGCTGGAGCGCAGCCTGCTGGTCGACCGGTCCTCGGCGCCGCTGCTGCGGCCCGGGAACACGCTGGGGCAGCACTACATCTGACCCGCGCCGACCCCGCGGCGGCGACGGTGCCGTGAGCGGTGACGCGCGCGCCTCGGCGCGGGCGGCGCCTCACACGGGCGGGTGCCTGCGTCGGTCCGCGGGCCGGTCAGCGGCGGACGACCGCTGCGATCCGCAGCACCGCGCGCTCCACGGCGAACCGCGGGTCGCGGCTCGCACCCTTGACCTCGGCGTCCGCCTGCGCCACGGCGGTGATCGCCGCCGCCAGCGCCTCGGGGGTCCACCGGGACAGCTCCTTGCGGGACCGGTCGACCTGCCAGGGCGCCAGACCGAGGTCGCGCTCGGCGCCCGGCCCGCGGCCGCGCACGGCCGACACCTTGGCGAGCACCCGCAGCCGGGCCGCGAGCGCGGCGACCAGCGGGACCGGGTCGACGCCCGTGGCGAACGCGTGCCGCAGCAGCGCGACCGCCTCCCCCGCGTTCCCGTCCACCGCGGCGTCGGCCACCCGGAACCCGGTCGCCTCGATCCGGCCGCCGTAGTACCGCTCGACCACCTCGACGCTGATCACGCCCGTGGTGTCCGCCACGAGCTGGGAGCACGCGGCGGCGAGCTCACGCAGGTCGCTGCCCACCGCGTCGACGAGCGAGCGGACCGCGCGGGCCTCCATCCGGCGGCCGGCGCGGCGCAGCTCCTGCGTGACGAACGAGGCCTTGTCCGCGTCGCGCTTGATCGTCTCGCACACGGCGACGGGGTGGCCCGCCGCCCGGACGGCGTCGAGCAGCCGCTTGCCGCGCTGGCCGCCGCCGTGCCGGAGCACGAGCACCACGTCCTCCTGCGGCGCGGAGACGTAGGCGGTCGCCTCGAGGATCAGGTCGTCGGTCGCCTTCTCGACGTTCTCGACCACCACGACGCGGTCCTCGGCGAACAGCGACGGGCTGGTGGCGAGCATGAGCTCACCCGTCCCGTACGCGACGCCGTCGACCCGCGTGACCTCGATCTGCGCGTCCCGCTCCCGGGCGAGGCCGATCAGCCGGTCCACGGCCCGCTCCGCCAGCAGCTCCTCCGGCCCGGTCACCAGGACGACCGGGGCGAGCCCCACCTCGTCCCAGGCGAGGCCGGCGGGGGCGGACGACCCGCGGCCGCCGCCCCGTGCGGGTCGGCGCGCGGCGGAGGTGGAGGCAGGCACCCGCCTAGGGTCCCACGACGCGCCGACACCGGAGCACCAGGACGACCGCGGCCCCGCACGCGCAGGCGAGGAGGACCTGGCCGAGCGGGCCGGCGGCCCAGGCGACCTGGGCGCCGGGCAGCCCCGCCGTCGTGCGGGCGACCGCCGCGATCCACCAGCACGCCGCGCCGGCCACCTGCACGCAGCCCGCGGCAGCCGCGGGCCACCAGGGACCGAGGACCGCCGCGACCAGCCCGCCGACGGTGGCCGGGGCGACGGCGGGGGCCGCGGCGACGTTGGCGAGCACGCTGTAGACCGGCACCGCCGGGGTGAGCACGAGCAGCACGGGCGCGCACGCGGCCTGGGCGGCGACGGGCACCGCGAGCGCGGTGGCCACCGGGCCCGCCGCGGGGCGGGGGTCGTCGCGGGTGCGCGGGCGGCGGGCGTCCCGCGTGCGCCGTCGGCGAGCCTCTCGCGTGCGAGGGCGGCGTGCCTCTCGTGTGCGCGGGCGGCGGGCGTCTCGCGTGCGCCGACGGCGGCCGTCCCGCACGCGCGAGCCGCGGCCGGACGCGGACGCCCCGCCGGCCCCGTCGCGCGGGGCCGACCAGCGGCGCGCCAGCGGGCCGGCGAGCAACGCGATGCCCGCGGTCGCGACCACGGACAGCACGAACCCGACGTCCCGGGCCAGCCAGGGGTCGGCGACGAGCAGCACGAGCACCGCGGCCGCCAGCGCGGGCACCGACCGCGACGGCCGCCCCGCCACGAGGCCGAGGACCCCGACGGCGCCCATCACCGCCGCGCGCACGACGCTCGCCCCCGGCTGCACCACCGCGACGAACCCGCCGAGCACCACCACGAGCGGCAGCCCGCGCCACCGCCGCGGGACCCCGCAGCGCGTGAGCACGGCCAGCACCACCGCCCCGAGGATCGAGAAGTGAGCCCCGGACACCGCGGTGATGTGCGCGAGCCCGGACACCCGCATCGCCTCGTCGAGGTCGCCCACGCCGCGGGTGTCGCCGACCGCGACGGCGGGCAGCAGCCGACCGGCGTCGCCCGGGACCCCGGCCGCCGTGGACACGAGGCCCGTCCGCAGCCGGTCGGCGGCCCGGAGCAGGGCCGGCGGGGGCGCGCGCACCGTCGGATCGTCGTCCGCGCCGACACGGGCGACCGCACGCCGCGCAGGGTCCGGGACCGGGGACAGCCGCCCCTCGACAGCCACCTCCGTGCCGTAGGCGAGGTCTGCGGCCGCGGCCGGCGCGTACACCTCCACCGCGGCACCGGTCGCCCGGGCGGCTCCCGCCCCGTGCGCCGCACCCACCGGCCCCTGCCCCGCGCCTCCCGCCGCGCCCTGGACACCGCCGCCCGGGCCGAGGACCTCCACCGACGTCGCGGCCAGCAGGAACCGCACGACCCGCGTGCCGCTCGCGCCGCCGGGCGCCTGGGGCGTCGTGCGGACGGTCCCCACGACCCGCACCCGCACCCGCTCCTCCGCGAGCCCGCGCACGTCGCCGGCCTCCCGCGACCGCACCTGCAGCGCGGTCGTCAGCAGCAGGACCGAGACCGCCCCGAGCGCCAGCCCCGCCTGCGCCCGGCCGGCGAGCCGCACCGGGATCCGCCGCGGGGGCGCGACCGGCGCACGCCGCGCCGCCCGGGCGAGCACGACCACGGCCGCGATCCCGGCCACCGCCGCGCCTGCCGCGAGCGCCCCGGGCGACCCGGTGACGACCACCGCCGCCGTGGCCCACACCGCCAGCGCCGCGGGGACGAGCCGCACGTCGACCGCCTCGTCCGCGCTCACACCCGCACCAGCTCCCGGATCTGGCCGAGCACCGCGGGCCCGATCCCGGACACGTCGAGCAGGGCGTCCACGCTCGCGAACGGGCCGTTGGCCTCGCGCCACGCGACGATGCGGTCGGCGAGCACCGGTCCGATCCCGGGCAGCCCCTGGAGCTCGGCGCTCCCGGCGGTGTTGACGTCGACGGTGCCGCCCGCGCCTCCGGCACCGCCCGCGGCCGCAGCGTCGTCGCCCGTGCCGGTGGCGTCGACGGCCGGCTCCTCCCCCGGCGCCGGCACCCGGATCTGCGCGCCGTCCTGGACGACGGCCGCCAGGTTGAGCCCGGCGAGGTCGGCGTCGGGCAGCGCGCCCCCCGCCGCGGCGACCGCGTCCGCCACGCGGGATCCCGCCGGCAGCGCCACGACTCCCGGGGAGACCACCTGCCCGACGACGTGCAGCCAGACCGTCGCCTCCTCGCCGGGTGCGGATGCGGTCTCGACCGCCGCCGCCGTGGCCGTGACCGCGGGCTCCTCGACTGCGACCGGGTCCGCGGACGGCTGCGCCGAGGACCGCAGCGCCACGGCGCCGCCGACCAGCAGCAGCGCACCGAGCGCGATCGCGGCGGTCCGTGGCGCCAGCCGCCACCGGACGAGGCCCGCGAGCCCCAGCCTCTCCTCCGGTCCGGGCTCGGCCTCCTCGTCCGTGGGCCCGAGCCCGATGTCGTCCACCGGGACGGCCGGCGTGGCGGCGCGCGCCGCGGCACGCAGCCGGTCCCGCCCCACGGCCGCCGGCCCGTGCGCCGTCGCGAGGTCCTCCGGCACCCCCCGGGGCGACACGTCCCGCACCGGCTCGGCGTCCCGCGCAGCGCGGGGCGCGCCGTCGTGCCGCGGGTCGGGCGCCGGACCGCCGTCGTACCAGGTCATGCCGGGACGCTAGGGCGGTCCGCCTGCCGCGGGCGCGCACAGCCGGCGCCACCTGGGGACGACGCACCACCGCGGGTCCTGTGGAGGACTCGACGCCCCCTCGCGCCGGGTCACGGTCCCCGTCCGCGACGTCCCAGGGTCGCTCCCGGCGCCGCTCACCGCTCGGTGACGGTCACCGCCAGCGCCCCGACGCCGAGGTGGCCGCCCAGCACGGCGCCCACCTCGCGCACCAGGACCTCGTCCACCCCGAGGGCCGCGCGCAGCCGCGCGGCGACCTCCTCGGCCGCCTCGGGCCGCCCGAGGTGCTGCACCCCGACCCGCACGGCGCGGTCCGTCGCTTCCGAGAGGTCCCCGGTCGCGCTCCCGGCGGCCCCCGCCGCAGCAGCGGCGCCCGCCCCGCCCGTCCCTACCGACACCCGCCGCGCCACCTCCCCGACGGCCAGCGCGTGCAGCCGGTCCCGCGCCGCGCGCCGGGTCCGCACGCGCTCGGCGACCTCGATCCGCCCGTCCCGCAGCGTCAGCACGGGGCGCAGCCCGAGCACGGTCCCGAAGGCGGCGGCCGCGGCGGACAGCCGCCCGCCCCGCCGCAGGTGGTCGAGCGAGTCCACGACGAACCACGCGGCGGTCGACCGCCCGACCTGCTCGGCGGTCCCGGCCACGGAGGCGCCGTCGGCCGGTCCCCAGACCGTGCCGCGCGCGGCCTCCGCGGCGGCCAGCGCCGCGAACCCGAGCCCGAGCCCCGCGCTCCGCGAGTCGACGACGTGCACCGGCAGCGGGGCGAGCTGCGCGGCGAGCCCGGCGGCGCGCACGGTCCCGGACAGCTCGCCGGACAGGTGCACCGAGACGACCTCGGCAGCGCCGCGCGCGGCGGCGGCCTCGTAGGCGGCGGCGAACGCGGCGGGCGGCGGCTGCGACGTGGTGACCCGGCGGCCGGACTCGAGCGCGGCGACGAGGCCGTCCGGGGTGAGGTCGAAGCCGTCCCGGAACCGCTCGCCGTCGGCGGCGACGTCGAGCGGGACGACGTCGATCCCCCACGCCGCGGCGTCGGCCGCGGTGAGGCAGGACGTCGAGTCGGTCACCACGACGACGCGCGGCGGCGGGGGCGTCGCCGGCGCGGGGTCGGCCGCGCGCGACCCCCGCCGCAGCCGGCGCGCGACGCGCTCGGCCCACGCGGGCGGCACGACCGCGATCCGCAGACCGTCGCACGCGGCACCGCCCCCCGCCCCCGCGCCGCGCGCGGTCGACGGGGGCTCGCCCGCGCCGCGCGCGGCCGACGGAGCACCGCCCGCCCCGTGGCCGGTCGACCGAGGCTCGCCCGCCCTGCGCCCGGCCGACGACGCGCCGACGCCCGCCGGCACCGTCAGGCCGGCACCACGTTGACGAGCTTCGGCGCCCGCACGATCACCGTGCGCACGTCGCGCCCGGCCATCGCCCGCTGGACGCCCGGGTCGGCCAGCGCGAGCTCGCGCAGCGTGGCCTCGTCGGCGTCGGGTGCGACCTCGGCGCGCCCGCGGACCTTGCCCTGCACCTGGAACACGCAGGTCACGGAGTCCTGCACCAGGTACTGCGGGTCGACGGCCGGGAACGGCTCGTGCGCGAGCGACCGCTCGTGGCCCAGCCGGGACCACAGCTCCTCGGCCAGGTGCGGCGCGACGGGCGCGGTCATCAGCACGAGCTGCTCGGCGACGGACCGCGGCACCGCGGGCAGCGACGTCAGGTGGTTGTTGAGGACGATCAGCTTGGCGATCGCGGTGTTGATCCGCATGCCCTGCATGTCCTCGCCGACCTCGGCGATGGTGCGGTGCAGGACGCGCAGCGTCTCGACCGTTGGCTCGTCATCCACCACGGTGACCTCGCCGGTCTCCTCGGAGACGACGTTGCGCCACACGCGCTGCAGGAACCGCTGGGCGCCGACGACGGCCCGGGTCTCCCACGGGCGGGACAGGTCGAGCGGGCCCATCGACATCTCGTAGACGCGCAGGGTGTCCGCGCCGTACTCGGCGTACATCTCGTCCGGGGAGACGGCGTTCTTCAGCGACTTGCCGATCTTGCCGTACTCGCGGAACACCTCCTCGCCGTTCCAGGTGAAGCCGGACTCCACCGACTCGTCCTCGACCACCTCGGCGGCGGGGACGTACACGCCGCGCACGTCGGTGTAGGCGTACGCCTGGATGTAGCCCTGGTTGAACAGCTTGTAGAACGGCTCGCGGCTGCTGACGTGGCCCAGGTCGTAGAGCACCTTGTGCCAGAACCGGGCGTACAGCAGGTGCAGCACGGCGTGCTCGACGCCGCCGACGTACAGGTCGACGCCGCCCGCGCCGTGGGTGTCGCCGGGGTTGTGGCCCGGGCCCATCCAGTACTGCTCGAGCGCGGGGTCGACGACCTGGTCGGTCGCGTGGGTCGGGTCCAGGTAGTGCAGGTAGTACCAGCACGACCCGGCCCAGTTCGGCATGGTGTTGGTGTCGCGGCGGTAGACCTTCGGGCCGTCGCCCAGGTCGAGCGTCACGTGCACCCAGTCGTCGTTGCGGCTCAGCGGCGCCTCGGGCGAGGAGTCGGCGTCGTCGGGGTCGAAGGTGCGCGGGGCGTAGTCCGGCACGTCCGGCAGGTCGACGGGCAGCGACTGCTCGGGGATGGCGATCGGCAGGTCGTTCTCGTCGTAGACGATCGGGAACGGCTCGCCCCAGTAGCGCTGGCGGCTGAACAGCCAGTCGCGCAGCCGGTAGGTCGTGGTGCGCGAGCCGGCGCCGCGCTCGGCCAGCCAGTCGACGATCCGCGTCTTGGCGTCCGCGACGGACAGGCCGTCCAGGCTGATCTCGTCGTTCGACGAGTTGATGATCGCGCCGTCGCCGGTCCAGGCGCCCTCGTGGCCCTCGGGCGGCTGCACGGTGTGCACGACGGGCAGCCCGAACGCCTCGGCGAACGCGAAGTCGCGGGTGTCGCCGCCGGGCACGGCCATGATCGCGCCGGTGCCGTAGCCCATGAGGACGTAGTCGGCGATGAACACGGGCAGCTGGGCGCCGTTCACCGGGTTGAGGGCGTAGCCGCCGGTGAACACGCCGGTCTTGCGGCCGGCGTCGGCCTGCCGCTCGACGGCGGTCTTGGCGGCGGCCTCGCGGCGGTAGGCGGCGACGGCCTCGGCCGGGCTCGCCGCACCCCCGCGCCACGCCTCCGGCACGTCCTCGTCCCACGCCGGCTCGGAGTCGGCGACGATCGCGTCGACCAGCGGGTGCTCCGGCGCCAGCACGACGTAGGTCGCGCCGAACAGCGTGTCGGGGCGGGTGGTGAAGACGGTCAGCGGCTCGTCGGCGTCGGTGACCTCGAAGTCGACGTGCGCGCCCTCGGAGCGGCCGATCCAGTTCCGCTGCATCGCGGTGACCTTCTCCGGCCAGTCGATGAGCGACAGGTCGTCGGCCAGGCGGTCCGCGTACGCGGTGATCCGCATGTTCCACTGCCGCAGCGTGCGCTGGAACACCGGGAAGTTGCCGCGCTCGGACCGGCCGTCGGAGGTGACCTCCTCGTTGGCCAGCACGGTCCCCAGGCCCGGGCACCAGTTGACCGGCGTCTCGGAGACGTAGGCCAGGCGCTGGGCGTCGACGACGCGGCGGCGCTGCACGGCGTCCAGGTCGGACCACGCCGCGCCCGCAGGCACCCCGTCGATGCCCTCCGGGACCTCGCGCGCGCCGGACTCGTACGCCTCGACCAGCGTCGACACCGGCCGGGCCGCGCCCGTGCCGCCGTCGGGGCGCACCGCGTCCTCGTCGTACCAGGACTCGAAGATCTGCAGGAAGATCCACTGCGTCCAGCGCACGTAGCCCGGGTCGATCGTCGCGAACGACCGGCGCGGGTCGTGCCCGACGCCGAGCCGGCGCAGCTGCCGCGCCATGATCTCGATGTTCGCCTCGGTGGTGGCGCGCGGGTGCTGGCCCGTCTGCACGGCGTACTGCTCGGCGGGCAGGCCGAACGCGTCGTATCCCAGGGCGTGCAGCACGTTGTCGCCCTGCATCCGGCGGAACCGCGCGACGACGTCGGTCGCGATGTAGCCCAGCGGGTGCCCGACGTGCAGGCCCGCGCCCGAGGGGTACGGGAACATGTCCATCACGAAGAACGGCCGGGCGCCCGCGGGGGCCGGCGCGCCGTCGCCGTCGGTCAGCGCGCTGCCGGCCGGGTTCGCCGCGAAGAACGTGCCGCGCTCGACCCACTCGTCCTGCCACCGGAGCTCGATCTGCTGGGCGAGCTCGGCGGTGTACCGGAACGGCACGTGCTGGCCGCCGGCGGTGGCCGGGGCGGAGGCGGGATCGGGCTGGGTGCTGGCGGGCGACGTCACCGGGGAAGTCTATCGACGCGCGGAGCCGCCGTCGGACCGGCGCCGGAGCGCGTCAGGCGGTGCGCCGCCGCGCTGCCCCGCCCAGCACGACCCCCGAGATGACGAGGCCGATCACGGTCAGCCCCGCCCCGACCCAGGCCGGCGCGACGTAGCCGAGCCCGCCCGCGATCACGAGCCCCCCGACCCAGGCCCCGAACGCGTTCCCGGCGTTCAGCGCGGAGTGGCACAGCGCGGCGCCGAGCGACGGCGCGGACGGCGACAGGTCCATGAGCCACGCCTGCAGCGACAGCCCGAGCACCTGCGTCGTGACGCCCAGCAGCACGATCGCCAGCACGCCGGGGACCACCCACTGCGCGAGGACCGCGATCAGCACGAGCGCGACGATCGTCGACGCGAAGCCGAGCAGCACCGTCCGCGCCACCGACCGGTCGGCCAGCCGCCCGCCGAGCAGGGTGCCGATCGTCATGCCGACGCCGAACAGCGCGAGCACGATCGGCACCGAGGCCTCGGCCAGCCCGGTGACCTCGGTCAGCAGGGGCGAGACGTAGGAGTACACGGCGAACATGCCGCCGAACCCGATCGAGCCCGCCGCGCACGCCACCCAGAGCCGGCCGTTGCGCAGTGCGCCGAGCTCCGCCCGCACCGTCGCGCCGTCCCGCACCGGCAGCCCCGGCAGGAACCGGAGCAGCGCCAGCAGCGTCAGCGCGCCGAGGACGCCCACGGCGACGAACGCGACCCGCCAGCCGAACACCTGCCCCAGCACCGTCGACAGCGGCACGCCGACGACGTTGGCGATCGTCAGGCCGGCCATCATCGTGGCGACCGCCTGACCGCGGCGGCCGGGCCCGGCGACGTGCGCGCCCATCACGGCGCCGACGCCGAAGAACGCGCCGTGCGGCAGGCCCGCGACGAACCGCGCCGCCACCAGCCAGCCGAGCGACGGCGCGAGCGCCGACAGCACGTTCCCGACGGTGAACGCGGCCATGAGCAGCAGGAGCAGCTTCCGGCGGTCCATCCGGGCGGCGATCGTCGTCAGCAGCGGGGCGCCGACGACCACGCCGAGCGCGTACGCGGTGATCGCGTGGCCGGCCTCGGGGATCGTGGCGTCGAGGTTCTCCGCGATGAGCGGCAGCAGGCCCATCGTCGCGAACTCGGTGGTGCCGATCGAGAACCCGCCGAGCGCGAGCGCCAGCAGCGGCAGCCGCGCGCGGCGGCGGACCAGGCTCGGGTCCAGGACCACGTCGGTGTCGACGGCGGGCCCGGTGCCCGGCGTGCTCGTGTGCATGTGCGGCTCCCCGCGGTCGTCGTCGGTGGACCGCGTGGAACCCGGCGGCAAGAGCGCCGGGTGCGGCGGCCCGTCCCGGCAGACCGCGTCGGCGAGGAGTCCGGTGCCGCCAGCCTACCGGCCGGTCGGGTCCGTCCCGGGTGGCGACCGCGCGCGTCAGGGGGTGTCGAGCAGCACCCAGATCGCCCGCGCGGCGACCTCGCCGAGCTCGACCGGTCGCGCCTCGGCGGCGGCGCCCACGGCCTCGGCCGCCGCGTCCGCGACCGACCCGCCGGCGACAGGCAGCACCCGCACCGCGATCATCCCGGCGAAGTCGCGGCGCTCGACGACCTCGACCCGGGCGTCCAGCACCACGCCCACCGAGGCGAGGTAGCGCAGCAGGCCGGGGTCGGCGTCGGAGATCCGGGCGATCCGGCCCGACCCCGAGGTGAGCTCCCAGAGCATGTCCGCGGCGGGCGTCGGCACGGTGCCGTCGGGCGCGGGGATCGGGTCGCCGTGCGGGTCGCGCGTCGGGTGGCCGAGTCGGGCGTCGATCCGCTCGACCATGAGGTCCGACACGGCGTGCTCCAGCACCTCCGCCTCGTCGTGCACCTCGTCCCAGGCGTAGCCGAGCTCGCTGACCAGGAACGTCTCGATCAGCCGGTGCCGGCGGACCACCTGCACCGCGTGCCGGACGCCCTCCTCGGTGAGCGTGATCGCGGCGTACGGCGCGTGCTCCACGAGGCCCTGGTCGGCGAGCCGCCGCACCGTCTCCGACACGGTCGAGGCGCCGACGCCCAGCCGCCCGGCGAGCATCTTGGTGGTCACGGGGGCCGACGACCACTCGCGCGCGGTCCAGACCACCTTGAGGTAGTCCTGGGCCACGGGGGTCAGGTCGCTGGTCTCGCTCACGCGGACAAGGTTAGGGCCCCGCGCCGACCACCCCACGCGAGTCGCGCCCGCCCAGGTCGTCGGTCTCGTCCACCGCAGGGGGTGCGGAACCGACGACCTCGGGCGGGACCGACGACCTCGGCGGCCGCCGTCAGCCCTGGGCGTCGCGCCAGGCCACCCACTGCTCGACCAGGGACAGGTCGTAGTCCGGGCCGCCGACGCCGACGGTGAACAGCGTCACGCCCGCCTCGACCAGCGGCGCCGCCACCTCGGCCGGCGGCGCGCTGACCCCGACGCTGCGCTCGACCAGCGCCGCGGTGTCCCGGCCGACGGCCTCGCCGTGCTCGTCGAGGATCGCGCTCTTGCGGGTCAGCGTGTCCAGGTCCCCGAACGAGTGCCACACGTCGGCGTGCTCGGCGACGACCCGGAGCGTCTTCCGCTCGCCGCCGCCGCCGATGAGGATCGGGATGTCGCGGGTCGGCGCCGGGTTGCCGGCGGCGAGGCGGGCCTTGATCCGCGGCAGCGCCGACGCCAGCTCGGCGATCCGGGTGCCCGGGGTGCCGAACTCGTAGCCGAACTGGTCGTAGTCCTTCTCGAACCAGCCGGCGCCGACGCCCAGGATCAGGCGGCCGCCGCTGATGTGGTCGACGGTGCGGGCCATGTCGGCCAGCAGCTCGGGGTTCCGGTACGAGTTGCAGGTCACCAGGGCGCCGATCTGCACCCGGCTGGTCTGCTCGGCCCAGGCGCCGAGCATGGTCCAGCACTCGAAGTGCTTGCCGTCCGGGTCGCCGTAGAGCGGGAAGAAGTGGTCCCAGTTGAAGATCACGTCCACGCCGAGGTCCTCGGCGCGGCGCACCGCGTCCCGGATCTGCGCGTAGTCGGCGTGCTGGGGCTGGATCTGGACTCCGATGCGGAGCGGTCGCGTCATGAGGAGACCGTACGTCCGCGCGGGCGGGCACAGAGAACGAGCGATGGGTTGCGCAGGGTCCAGCACGGCGGCTCAGACACCCCCACTGGGCCAGCAGGGTGAAGAAGGCCGGAAGCACCTCCACGGCGGCCGAAACCTCCCTAAAGTCCCATCGCCGGATCCCGACTCGAGGGTAGACAACGTGCCGACACCGATCTCGCTTAAGCAGATGGAAGTCCTCCCCGCATACCAGGACTTGCGGAAGACAGCAGGGGTCGGCACACCACCACTCGTCGCGGTTGTCGGAGCGGGCCTCAGCGCACCCGCTGGCCTCCCGACTTGGAACGCACTCCGCGGTCGACTGGTTGCCGAGGTGAGGATCCTCGCCTCCCAGGCCGGAACCAGAGCCGAGTCTGACCGCCTGTCGGCCATCGCGGACGCCGCCTCGGGAAACCTTTCACCTTGGGCCGCATTCCAGTTGCTGAAGCAGGAGCTCGGTGACGCCACCTACACGGCCACGATCTCCACCGCGCTCGCCCTGCCTGATGGCGCCGAAGCCCCTGCGACGTACTCCGCGCTGTGGAGAGGCCCCATAGCCGGAGTCGTTACACCCAATCTCGACCCATTTGCGTCTATGGGGTTTTCCAAGGCGTTCCCTGGACGCGAACTCAAATCGATGACGGGGGCATCCGCACCCAGGCTGCGACGCGTTCTGTACAGCGGGCACCCGTTCTTGATAAACCTTCACGGCAACACCGACGACCCGGGGACGTGGGTTTTCACACAAACCGAACTCGCCCGCCTGCACACCAGCAGTTACAGGGAATTTATGCGAGCGCTGTTCACTTCTTTTACCGTTCTCTTTATCGGTATCAGCGCGGAAGACGTCGCAATCGGCGGCCCGCTTGCCACGCTAACCTCCGACGACATCCTGGGGCAGACGCACTACTGGATCACCGACCGCACAGACCCGAAAGTTCGAACTTGGGCGGAGAGAGTAGGGATCCGCACACTGCCCTACGACAGCACCCACGGTCACAAGATTGTCGACGACATCTTGCAAGATTTGGGGAGAGCGATCGCTCCGGAACCAACTGCCCCTCACGTTATCTCCGACACCGCGGTCCCCGCCACCGCGCTCCCTCCCGTGGCTGAACTCATGACACAACCACTCGAAGACGTTCGCTACGCGTTGAACTCGCGTGCAAAGCAGCTTCTTGCCATGGATGGAGCCGACAGGCTCTACGACGAGTTCGTGATCGAGTACGACCAGGCGATTCACGGCGCCTGGTACACGAACAGCCGCGATCACAAACTAATGGGAAACACGCTGATCGAGGCGGTAAAGAGCGGCGCGTTTGGACAAGTGTATCGCGCACTCACTCCTGACGGGAGCCAAATCGCAATCAAGGTTCTCCTGGCCGAGAATCGGACCAATGCCGAACTCATGAAGTCGTTCCGGCGCGGAGTGCACGCGATGCGCATCTTGGGCGAGCGTGGCGTTCCCGGGATGGTTACCTTTCACGACGCCTCTGAGATACCGGCTTTCGTGGCAATGGAATGGGTAGAAGGCCCGGACCTCGGAATTGCGAAGGACTCCCAACTACTCGATGACTGGGCTGACATCCTCTGGGTCGGTAGCTCGCTCGTCTCGATCATCTCACGCGCGCACTCGCTGCCCGAACGTGTACTTCATAGAGATGTCCGGCCGGCTAATATCATGCTCAGAGGCGGATGGGGAAGGCGCGAGGATTGGGAGGTCGTCGTCCTCGACTTCGATCTTTCAACCTTTGACGGCGCACGGCAGCGGTCCGTTCTTGCCGCAGGGAGTTCCCTTGGCTACCTAGCACCGGAGCAACTCAACCCCACGTTGAAAGTGTCCACGCGGAACGCCGCGGTTGACTCATTTGGCATCGGGATGACCCTGCTATTTCTTTGCTCTGGCCAGGAGCCAGAAATGCATGCGGAGCGATTCGAGGACTTCGAAGATAGGATTTTGCGAGCCGTTACTATTCCGCGAGGCGCAGCCTGGACTTCGCTACCTACCCGTGTTGCGCGCATCATCCGTGGCGCCACGCGCGAAGCGCAGCCCGCACGCTGGCCAGTCGACCGCATTGGCGCGGAACTGGAGCGCCTGTCCATCGCGCAGGCGGCGCCCGAGTCCATCGAAGATGCGGATCTGGTCGCGGATGAAATCGTCGCGCGCTGTGCAAGGATCCGCGGTTCGCGATGGGACGAAGACCACGAGACGATCGAGTACGTTAGCATGAGCGGGATTCGTGTCGAGGTTCGCGGCAAGATCGACAGCGATAAGGTCGAGCTCCTCCTGCGCTGGGACGCGACGGGCGTCGAGGATCGGTCGAGCCTCGTAAAATTCATGCCCGAACGGGTGCAACGATCGCTGGCGCGTTTGAAATCCGGCGGGTGGAAAGTGTCAGAAAAGGACACCTCGTCCAAGTCTGTCTACATCCGGGCTTCAGTGTCAACGAAAGGAATCTGGGCACGGTTCGAGTCGGTATCTGCAGCACTGGATGACACCGTCGGCAACTTTCAGTTCGGATGACAGCACGAGCTGCTTGTGAACTCCGCGCCACCTAGGCCTAGAGTCTTGGCGCGCCGTCCGGGCGCCGGACATCGGAGGTACACAGTGCTCGACGCCGTCGCGCCGATCCCCCTGCGCTGGGTCGGACCCCTGCGGATCAGCGGCAACGTGATGTCCGGCGAGACCGAGGTGCCGCTCGCGACCTACGAGTCGCCGCTGTGGCCGTCGGTCCGCCGCGGCGCCCGGCTCTCGACGATGGTCGAGGGCGGGATCAAGGCCACGCTGGTCGACGAGCGGATGTCCCGCTCCGTGCTCCTGGAGGCCGACGACGCCGAGGCCGCGCTCGCCGCCTGGCAGCACCTGTCGTCCCGGCGCGAGGAGCTGGCGGCCGTCGTCGCGACGAGCAGCCGGTTCGCGCGGCTCATCGACCTGCACGTCCAGATCGCCGCGAACCTGCTGTTCGTGCGGTTCGAGCTGACCACCGGCGACGCGTCGGGCCACAACATGGTGACCAACGCGGCCGACAAGCTGATGGACCACGTCCTCGCGACCGTCCCGGGCGTCCGGTACGGCTCGATCTCCGGCAACTTCTGCTCCGACAAGAAGGCGACGGCGGTCAACGGCATCCTCGGGCGCGGCAAGAACGTCGTCACCGAGATCGTGCTCCCCCGCCGGCACGTCGAGCGGTTCCTGCACACGACGCCCGAGGCGGTCGTCCAGCTGAACATCCGCAAGAACCTGATCGGCACGATGCTCGCGGGCGGCCTGCGGTCGGCGAATGCGCACTACGCCAACATGCTGCTGGCGTTCTACCTGGCGACGGGCCAGGACGCGGCGAACATCGTCGAGGGCTCCCAGGGCCTGACCCACGCCGAGGTCCGCGACGGCGACCTGTACTTCTCCTGCACGCTGCCGAACCTGATCGTCGGCACGGTCGGCAACGGCAAGGGGCTCGACTTCGTCGAGGAGAACCTGGTCCGGCTCGGCTGCCGCGAGGAGCGCGAGCCCGGCGACAACGCCCGCCGGCTCGCGGTGCTGTGCGCGGCGACGGTGCTGTGCGGCGAGCTGTCGCTGATGGCGGCGCAGACCAACCCGGGCGAGCTGATGGCCGCGCACCTCACGCTGGAGCGCGGCGCGCCGGCGAAGGGCTGACCCGGACGGCGGGAGGCCGGCGATGACCAGCAGCACCGACGACGAGGGCGCCCCCTGGGCCCGGCTCGCGTACACCCCCGTGCTGGACGACGAGCCGCTGCACTGCCTCGAGGTCACCCGCACCGGCACGGCCGACGCCCCGACCGGCGTGCTGTCGCGGTGGGCCGCCGACCCCGGGCCCGAGTCGCTGCCCGACCTCGTCGTCGAGTCGGCGGTGCTCGACGCGGACGACCCCGCCGACGACCCCGCCCGCGCCGTCGCGGCCCTGCGGGCCTGGCTGAGCCACGCGCGGGCGACGCTCGGCGACTGGTCCCGCGAGGGCTTCGCGAGGGACGACGCCGCGCTCCCGGACACCGTCGAGCACGTCCCCGACGCGCTGGTGGCCGACGGCTCGCGCGTCCCCGGCGCGCTGGCCCGGATGGGTGACCTCACGGCCCGTGCGGCGCGGCGCGACGGTCACGCGCTCGTCGTCGTCCGCCGCGGCCCCGCGGGAGCCGCCCCCGCGCGCGTCATCAGCGGGATGCCGCGCCTCGCACCGCCCGCCATGTGACCATGTTCACGAACCGGAAGAATCCGGGCACCCCACGCGTTCCGTGTGGAGCAGGTGAAGAGTCCCGGCGCTCGCTGGTCGGTGCTCGCACGCAGGGCTACAGTCGTCCGGGCCCAGCGTGACCGCCGACGACGGCGGGCCGCGTCAGGGGCCCGCCGGACGCCGGGTCACCCGCCCGCGGACGACGTCCAGCCGGAGAGGATCCCACCCCGACATGCAGCTCGGCATCGACGACCTGGCCTTCGCGACCGCGGGCCGGTACCTCGACCTGGCGAACCTGGCGCCCGTGCACGGCGTCGAGCCGGCGAAGTACACGGTGGGCCTCGGCCAGGACCGGATGAGCGTGTGCGCCCCCGACGAGGACGTCGTGACGCTGGCCGCCGCGGCCGCGCTCCCCCTCGTGGAGGGCCTCCCCGACGAGGAGCGGGCCGCGATCCGCACCGTCCTGCTCGCGACCGAGAGCGGCATCGACCAGTCGAAGTCCGCCGGCGTCTACGTGCACCACCTGCTCGGCCTGAACCCCGCCGCGCGCGTCGTGGAGCTCAAGCAGGCCTGCTACTCCGGCACCTCCGCGCTGCAGATGGCGCTGGCTCTCGTGGCCCGGAACCCGGAGCAGAAGGTGCTCGTCATCTGCTCCGACGTGGCCCGCTACGACGTGGGGTCCTCCGGCGAGCCGACCCAGGGCTGCGGCGCCGTCGCGATGCTGGTCACCGCGAACCCGCGCCTGGTCGCGATCGAGCCGGTCTCGGGCCTGCACACGACCGACGTCATGGACTTCTGGCGCCCGAACTACCGGACCACCGCGGTCGTCGACGGCCGGCTGTCGCTCCGCGCGTACACCGACTCCCTGACCGGCGCGTGGCAGGACTTCCGCGCCCAGGGCGGCGCCGAGTTCGGCGAGATCGACGCGTTCGTCTACCACCAGCCGTTCACCAAGATGGCGGTGAAGGCGCACGCGCACCTGACCCGCCTGGCCGGCGCCCCGCGCGACGCCGAGGTGATGGACGCGCAGATCGCCGACACGCTCCGGTACAACCGCGAGATCGGGAACTCCTACACCGCGTCGATGTACATCGGCCTGGCGTCGCTGCTCGACCACGCGGCGGACGACCTGGGCGGCTCGCGCATCGGGTTCTTCTCCTACGGCTCCGGCGCCGTCGGCGAGCTCTTCACCGGCGTGGTCCAGCCCGGCTACCGCGCGCACCTGCGCGCCGCCGCGCACCGCCGGCTGCTCGACGAGCGCGACGAGGTGTCGCACGCCGAGTACCTGCGGATCGTCGCCCCGGTGAACCCGGTCGACGGCGGGGACCACGACGTCGAGCGCCTGACCCGCGGCCCGTTCCGGCTCGCGGCGATCACGGGGCACCAGCGGCTGTACGAGCGCACGGAGGCCGCGGCGACCGCGGTCGCCTGACGACGCGACGCCGCCCCGTCCGGGGCGGCGCCCGCGCCTACTGGTACGTCACCAGGTCCGGGACCGGCTGCACCGCGTAGGTCTGCGCCGGGTCCAGCATCGGCGTGTCCTCGTCGTAGAAGTTCTTCCAGCCCCAGTGCACGTCCGGCGCGCCCTGGTGCAGCGTCGCCCAGGTGCCGGCCTTCGCGGGCTGCGACCCCTGGCCGTCGGCGTGGATGATCATGGCCAGCTCGTCGTGCCCGGTGTGCAGCCGCTCGCGGTCGGTGATCATCCGGAGCGAGAACTGGTGCAGCAGGAACATCTTCTGCGGCAGCTGCCGGTCGCGGGTGTAGGTCGCGAGCCAGTCGGCGGTGGCGTTGACCTCGTCGATGCCCACGGACCCGATCTGGCGCAGGTGCACCTGGTCGGGCGCGAGCCGCCACTCGGGGTCGAGCGCGAGGCCGACGTGCGGGTACGCCAGCAGCTCGGCGTACTGCTGCGCCTGCGTGAGGAAGTCGGTGCGGCCCGGCTGCAGGTCGATGACGACCGCCTGCCCCGCAGCCTGCGCGGCCTCGACGATCGGCCGCAGCTCGTCGACCGACCGCGCGCGCGAGTACGAGCCGTCCGGCTCCGGCGCGGCCGACGCGATGGTCGCGATGACCTCGAGCGTCGGCACCACGGTGTCGGAGGTGAGCGACCGGTACGGGGCGGCGGTCTGCTCGGCGCGGGCGATGGTCGCCGGGACGTCCTGCTCCCCCAGCACGCCGAGCGCGGCGGTGCCGGGCGTGCCGTACAGCGCGACGTAGCGCTTGCCGTCCACGCCGGGCGCGGACGCGGGGTCCGGGAACACCAGCTGGCCACCGCCCGGCAGCTCGACGCCCGTCGAGGCGCTGGCGACGCGGGGACCGAGGCGGGCGGCGTCGCCGAACGACGACCCGACCGCGACCACGGTGTCCACGCCGGTGAGCGCCTGGACGGCGGCGGAGGTGGCGCGCGGGTCCGCGCCCGGGACGTCGACGACCGGCAGGCCCGCGGCCCGGGCGGTCGCGGCGGCGACGGCGGTGCCCGGGGGCGCGGCGTGCGTGTCCACGAGCAGGGCGGCGGCGTCGGCGGCCGCGGGCGGCTCGATCGTCGTGGTGGGCAGGCCGAGCACGGCGTCCTGCTCCGGCGTGGCGGCGTCGGCGGCGTCGGACGCGGCGCGGTCCGTCGTGGGCCCCGCGTCGGTCGGCCCGGGGTCGGGCGACGCCGTCGGGGCGGCGCCGTCGTCGGGTCGCGCGGCGCCCCGCAGCAGCGCCGGCTCCGGTCCGGCGAGCCGCGCGACGGCCGCCACGAGACCGGCGGCGTCCACCTCCTGCTCCTCCCCCGTGGCCAGCCCGAGGTCGGCCAGCGCGGGGTCCCCGGCGTCGACGCCGTAGGTCCGCAGCCCGTCCGGGAGGTCGGCGGCCAGCGCGGCGCGCCCGTCCGCGTCGTCGTCGACCACGACCACGTCCGTGGTGCCGAGGCGGTCGAGCTCGTCGGCCACGCCCGCGCCGGCGACGAGCACCGGCGAGCCGAGCGCGACGGCCGCGGTGGCGGCGGGGGCGACTACCGCCGGGGCCTCGTCCGCGACCAGCACCGCCACGGGCGCCTCGGCGAACAGCGCGGCGCTCACCGCGAGCGCCGTCCCGGCCGCGGTCCCGTCGGGGACGACCGTGGTCGGGGCGTCCGGCAGCGCCACGGCCGACCGCAGCGTCACGGCCGACGGCGTCGGGTCGGGGGTGGCGCCGTCGGTCCCCCCGCCGGTGCAGGCGGCGAGCAGGCCGAGGGCGGCGAGCGCGGCGACGGGGCGCCAGGCGCGGAACGGCCGGGGCCGGTGCGGACGGGTCGGGCGGGCGGGTGCGGCAGGCACAGCTCTCCGGGGCCGGGGACACGGGGACCCCGCCACTGTAGGCAGGCCCACCGACGCCCGGCGAGGCCGCCGCCGCCCGACGGCCCGCGGGGCGGCGCGGGCGCGCCGGGTCGGGGATGATCGGGGCATGACCCCCGAGCCCACGCAGCAGGAGTTCAGCACCGCCGGTGCGTACGTCACCAGCGGCGAGGAGTTCGTCCGCGACCAGAGCTACATCACCACGCGGATCACCGCCGACGGCCGGGACGGCTACCCGGTCGAGCCCGGCCGGTACCGGCTCGTGGTGTCGCGGGCGTGCCCGTGGGCGAACCGGGCCATCATCGTGCGCCGGCTGCTCGGCCTCGAGGACGCGATCTCGATGGGCGTCTGCGGCCCGACGCACGACGCCCGCTCCTGGACCTTCGACCTGGACCCGGGCGGCGTGGACCCGGTGCTCGGCATCCCGCGGATCCAGGACGCGTACTTCCGGCGGTTCCCGGACTACCCGAAGGGCATCACGGTCCCGGCGATCGTGGACGTGCCGTCGGGGGCGGTCGTCACGAACGACTACGCGCAGCTGACCCTCGACCTGTCGACCGAGTGGACGGCGTACCACCGCGCGGGCGCGCCCGACCTGTACCCCGAGCACCTGCGGGACGAGATCGACCAGGTCGCGCGGAGGGTGTTCACCGATGTGAACAACGGCGTGTACCGCTGCGGGTTCGCCGGGTCGCAGGAGGCGTACGAGCGCGCATACCGCCGGCTGTTCTCGCGCCTGGACTGGCTGTCGGAGCGGCTGTCGACCCAGCGGTACCTGGTCGGCGACACCATCACCGAGGCCGACGTCAGGCTGTTCACCACGCTGGTCCGGTTCGACGCGGTCTACCACGGGCACTTCAAGTGCAACCGCTCGAAGCTGACCGAGATGCCGGTGCTCTGGGCGTACGCGCGGGACCTGTTCCAGACCCCGGGGTTCGGCGACACGATCGACTTCGACCACATCAAGCGGCACTACTACGTGGTCCACGAGGACATCAACCCGACGCAGATCGTCCCCGCCGGCCCGGACCTGCGCGGCTGGCTGACCGAGCACGGCCGGGGGTCGCTGGGCGGCCGCCCGTTCGGCGACGGCACCCCGCCGGGCCCGGTTCGGTCGGGCGAGCAGGTGGACCCGGCCCACACCGCGGAGTCGATGGCGGGCTGACCCCGGCGCCGCCGCGCCGCGCGAGGTCGAGGGTTTCGCCCGCCGGGCCCGCCGGAAACCCTCGACCTCGACGGAAACGCTCGACCTCGGCTGAACGCCGGGCCGCGCCTACGCCGCGACCGGGCGCACCCGGACCACGTTGCGCCACGGGTCGTCGAACGTCACCGTCGCGCCGTCGTCGCGCACCGCGACACCGTGCGCCGCGAGGCGCTCGCGCAGCGCGCCCACGTCGTCGGTCCCGGGCACCACCAGGGTGACCTCGCCCAGGCCCAGGCTGCTCGCCCGCGGGCCGGCGCCGGCGGAGTTCCACGTGTTCATCGCCATGTGGTGGTGGTACCCGCCCGCGGAGACGAACAGCGCGCCGTGCCACTCGGCCATCACGTCGAAGCCCAGGGCGTCGACGTAGAACGCGCGCGCCCCGGCGACGTCGCCGACCTGCAGGTGCACGTGCCCGACGACCGGCTTCCCGGCCGGGGCGGCCAGCGCGGCGTCGGTGACGTGGCCCTGGATGAACTCGTTCGGGTCGAGCCGCAGCGAGTCCATGAGGACCCGGCCGTTCTCGTCGTAGCCCCACAGGTCGCGCGAGCGGTCCCAGTACAGCTCGACGCCGTTGCCCTCCGGGTCGGTCAGGTAGAACGCCTCGGACACCAGGTGGTCGGCGCTGCCGACGTAGGTGCGCGGCGCCCGCGCGGCGACGGACGCGAGCGTCGCGGCCAGCGCCTCCTGCGTGTCGAACAGGATCGCGGTGTGGAACAGGCCGGCCTGGCCGCGGCTGGTCGGCGGCAGGTCGGGCGTGTGCCGGAGCACCATCAGCGGCTGGGTCCCCCGCCCGAGGACGACGACGTCGGGGCGGCCGGCGCCCTCGATGCGCTCGTCCGGGCGCTCGACGACCTGCAGGCCGAGCACGTCGCGGTAGTACCGCAGCTGCAGGTCGAGGTCGCCGACCAGCAGGGTCACGGGGCCCATGGCGGTGTCGGCGGCGAGGCGGTCGAGGGCGGGGCGGGGGTCGGCGGTGGTCATGCGCAGAACAATAGTTGAGGCTTCAACGGTTGTCGAGACACACGTCGGCGTCCGGGCGCGCCGGAGCCGCACGACCGGGCGCCGGTCGCGCGGGGCGCGCGCCGTCAGCCCGGCGTCAGCCCCGGCGCTGCAGGTCGTTGCGGCCGAAGTCGGTGAGGAACCGCGGCCCGCGCTCGCGCAGCTCCGCCTCGTAGTCCCCCGCCCAGCCGCGGTACGGCACCCGCGCCAGGCCGTCGTTCGCGAACCGGGCGTCGTCGGTGACCTCGGACTCGCAGAACGCCGGGATCTGCAGGTCGGTCACCGGGCCCGAGCGCTCGCACTCGGCGATCACGAGCGGGGCGTTCGGGCCGCCGAAGACGTCCACCACCCAGCCGTCCGCACCCAGCCACACGGAGTACCGGTTCTTCACGATCCGGTGGCCGCCGCGGCGGATCATCTCGGTGCCGACGAGGACGTCGATCTCCCGCTCCGCCTCGTACCGGGTGCCGACGTTCATCGGGCCCTTGAGCGTGACGGCGCAGAAGTCGAACCGGTCGCCGACCTCCTCGAGCACGTCCAGCGGGTCGGCGTCGGGGCCGAGCGGCAGCCGCAGGCCGGAGGCCTGCACCCGGAGCCGGAGCGCGTAGCCGTCCTGGGCGAGGAAGTACGACTGCACGATGAGCACCGGGTCGGGCTCGGACAGCAGCTCCATGGGCGGCGTCCGCACGAAGAACCGGCGCTCGAACTCGAAGTCGCCGTACCCGGTGTCGCTCACCACGCCCTCCTCGCGCCGGCACCCGGCGGGGGTCCCGCCGCTGGTCCGCTGCGGGTCACGGTACGCGACCCGCCCGCCCGGGCGGCGGAACCGGGCGCGGACGCGGCGCGCGGGGTGGCGTCAGGCCGCCGCGCCGAGGTCCATCCCGAGCGTCCGACCCCACGCGTGCGCCTCGACCTGGCGGAAGCCCACACGGTCGTAGAACGCGATCGCGCCGGCGTTCTGCTCGGCCACCCCGAGGTGCAGCCCGCGCACGCCGCGCTCGCGCAGCGCCCCGGCCAGCGTCTCGATCAGCGTCCGCCCGAGGCCGCGGCCCTGGGCGCGCGGCAGCAGGTCGATGTGCAGGTGCGCCGGGAACCGGTCGGTGACCGCGGGGTCGTACCGGGCGCCGTCGTGGACGGTGCCGAGCAGCTCGTGGTCCCGGTAGCCGGCGACCTCGGGTCTCCGCGGGTACCGCTCCCGCAGGGCCGGCCACCACGCCTCCTCCTGCCAGCGCGCGAAGGCCTGGGAGTCGGCCGTGCCGACGACGTAGCCGACGACGCCGTCGTCGTCGGTGACCACCCAGGTCAGCGACGGGTCCGCGACCGGGTACGGGCCCGCGTACACGTGCCCGAGCAGGTCGGGGTCCCGGTACACGGGCGTGGCGTCAGTCCCCGCGTCGCCCGTCAGCAGGCACACGCGGTACATCCCCGGCAGGTCGCACGTGGCGAACGGTCTCACCCGCATGGCCAGCGACCCTACCGGCCGGGTCCGACGCGGTGGGAGACGCGGCCCGCGGCGCGCGCTCCCGGACCAGCAGCACCCCGCCGAGCACCAGCACCCCGCCGACGACCTGCGCCGCGCCGAGCGCGTACCCCGTGGCCGCGCTGATCAGCACCGTGAACACCGTGATCAGGTTGAGGTACGACCCGGCCTCGGCGGGCGGGACCCGGCGCAGCGCGAGGTTCCAGAGCAGGTACGACCCCACCGACGGCAGCACCGCGATGACGACCAGCGCGACGGTCGCGTCCCGCCCCGACGGCCAGTGCACGTGCCCGGTCGCGGCGAACGGGGCCATCACGACGGCGGCGATCGCGGCCTGCACGGCGGTCGACGCGATGGGCGGCACCCCCGCCAGCCCGCGCCCGCCGATCGTGTACACGCTCCACACCACGATCGCCCCGACCATGAGCAGGTCGCCGACGTTGAGCTCCAGCGAGGTCAGCGCGCCGAGCGGGCCGCCGGTGAGCACCACCAGCACGCCGACCAGCCCGACCAGCATCCCGGCCACGGCGCGCCGCGACGGCGCCCGGCGCACCACCACGGCGCCGAGCAGCGCGATCAGCGCCGGGTTGAGCGCGTTGACCAGCGACGCGTTCACCGACGAGGTGTGCTGCAGGGCGGTGTAGACGAACAGCGCGTACCCGACCATGCCGAGCAGCGCGAGGACGACCTGCCGCGGCCAGGTCCGCAGCACCGCGCGCCAGTCCGGCCGCTCCACGACCTGCGCGATCACGGCGAGCGGCACGGCCGCGAGCGCCCAGCGCAGCGCGGTCAGGCTCACCGGCGTCATCTCCCGCACGGCGACCGCGCCCAGCACGTAGTTCCCGGCCCAGAACAGCGTGGCCCCGACGAGGGCGAGCACGGGTCCGGTGCGGGCGGGGAGAAGCACCCGCGGAGGATACGCGGCTCACCCGCGCGCCCGGTCATCTCCGGGGGTGCGCGTGCCGACACCCTCGGCATGGGCAGGTCCGACGCGCGGGCACCCCGGCTCTACGCGACCCGGGGCCACCTGGCCTGCGCCCTGGGGCTCATGGCCGTGCTGGTCCTCGGCGGCGGGCTGTTCCCGCTGAGCCCGCAGTCGCCGGTGGGCCTGTGGTTCGCCGCGGCCGGGCTGCTCGGTGCGCTGGCGGTCGGCGTGCTGGTGGTGCCGGCGCGCCGCTGGACGATGCCCGGCGCGCTCGCGGTGGCCCTGCTCGGCGCGGGCCTGCTGCTCACGTCCTGCCGGACCGCCGAGGGCCTGGTCGTGCTGTCCATCGGCGTGATGTCGGCCGCTCAGTACGCCGCGTACGCGTTCCGCACCCGGGTCGCCGCGCTGCTGGTCGCCGAGGCGATCGCGGCCGTGACCGTCGGGATGGTGCTGGCGCCCGCGCCGTTCCACGCGCTGACCTGGCTGGTCGTCGTCATCATGACGGTCGCCAGCACGTCGCTGCTCGGGAACGTCACGCACTGGCTCCGCCGGCACGCGACCACCGACGACCTCACGGGGGCGCTGACCCGGGCGGCCCTGCTGGAGCGCCTGGAGACCCGGCTGCGCGAGGCCCGCCGGGCGGGCGTGCCGCTGGCCGTCGTGTCGGCCGACGTCGACGACTTCAAGGCCGTGAACGACACCCGCGGGCACCTCGCGGGCGACGACGTGCTGGTGGAGCTCGTCGCCTCCTGGCGCGGTCCGGCGGCCGGCCGCGCGGTGGTCGGCCGGGTCGGGGGCGACGAGTTCGTGGTCGTGCTGCCGGGCCTCGACGCCGCGGCGGCGCGGCGCTGGGTCGCCGACGCGCGCACCCGCTGCGCGACGCCGTGGAGCGCGGGGATCGCCGACGCCCGTCCCGACGACACGGTGCGCGACCTGCTCGCCCGCGCCGACGTGGCGCTGTACGGGGCCAAGCGGGACCGGCACGTCGGGCGTCCGCCCGCGACGCCGGCGCCGGGCGCGCACCCCGGCGCGCACCCCGACGCGCGCCCGGGACCGCACCCCGACCCGCTCCCCCGCCAGGGCCGCTGACCTTCCCCCGACGGCCCCGCCGGTCGCATACTGCACCGGGGTGGGGGCCGACCGCCCGAGGCACGGACCGAGCGGAGCGCGCATGGGGGCCGGATCCGGCACGCCCGAGGTGACCGTCGTCGTCTGCACCCGCGACGGCGCCGGCCGGCTGCGCCCGACGCTGGAGCACCTGGGGGCGGCGCTCGACGAGGCCGCGCGGACCGACCTGCCGGCGGAGGTCGTCGTCGTGGACAACGGCTCGACCGACGCGACCCCGGACCTGCTCGCCGACGCCGCCCGCCGCGACCCCCGGCTGCGCGTGGTCGCCGAGCCGCGCCCCGGCATCGCCCGCGCGCGGAACGCGGGGGTGGCCGCGGCCGCCGCGCCGGTCGTGCTGTTCACCGACGACGACGTGCACGTCCCGCCGCACTGGGTCCGGCGGATGGCCGAGCCGCTGCGCCGCGGGGAGGCCGACCTGGTCGGCGGGGCCGTCGCCCTCGCGCCGCACCTCGACCGGCCCTGGCTGAGCCCCGCGCTGGCGTCCGCGTACTTCGCCGTCGTGCCCGAGCCGCCCGCCGTCGGCCGGGAGTTCGCCGCCGCCAGCATCGGCACCACCCGCGCGGTGCTCGACGCGGTCCCGTTCGACGAGTCGCTGGGCACCGCGCGCTACCCCGGCGCCGAGGACACCGTGTTCCGGCTCGACGTGCTCGCCGCGGGCTTCCGGCAGGGCGCCGTCGCCGGCGCGACCGTCGAGCACCACCCCGAGCCCGCGCGGCTCGACCCGGCGCGGCTCGCGCGGCAGGCCACCGGGCGCGGGCGTGGCGAGGCCTACCTGGCGCACCACCTGCTGGGGACGCGCCCGGCCGCGGCGGAGTCGGCGGCGAAGCTGGTGGCGACGTGGGCGCTGCTGACCGGTCGGCGGCTGCGCGGCGCGCTCGCGCGCACGGGCGCCGTCGACGAGGAGCTGCTGCGCCTGCGCCGCCGGGTCGCGTTCCACCGCGAGCTGCTGGCCCTGCGCCGCGCGACCCGCCGCCGCGTCCCGGCCTGATACCCGCCCGATCCTCGCGCTGCCGCCCGATCGCTCGGGTGGCAGCGGGCGGATCAGGTGGCGACCAGGAGCCCGGGCGTCAGACCACGAAGCGGGTCGGACCCTCCGGCGCCAGCGCGGACGCGATCCGCGCCGCCATCTCCTGCGACATCGCCGGCATCGCGTCCACCGGGAACCACCGCGCCTCGGTGTTCTCGCCGTCGCCCGGCCCCGGCTCGCCCGACACCCAGCGGAACCGGAACGTCAGGTCGAGGTACTGGGACCGGTCGCCGTTGGCGTACTGCATCGGCGGCAGGGTGTGCACCCAGGTCAGCCGCTCGGCCACCGCCACCACCTCGGTCTCCTCGAGCACCTCGCGGGCACCCGCGACGGCCGGCTCCTCGCCCGGGTCGATGATCCCGGTGACCGGCGTCCAGGCGCCGTCGTCGGCCCGGCGGACCAGCAGCACCTCGTCGCGGCCGTCGCCGCCGGGGCGCACCACGACGGCGCTCACCCCGGGCAGCCAGAGCAGGTCGTGCCCGATGCGGGCGCGGAGGTCGAGGACGAAGTCGGGGGTCGGCACGCCCCCGATGCTAGGCGCCCGGGGCCGCCACCTGGGTGGACGCGGCGATCTCACCGGGCGCGCGGGAAGGGGCCGGTGCTAGCGTCCGGCGCCGATGGTCACCTCTCTGCGCGCCGCGCTGTCCCTGGTCATGCTCGCCGGCTTCTACGTCGTGGCGGTCGGCCTCGCCGTGCTCCTGGGCTGGCTCAGCGTCCTCGCCTTCAGCACCGACCACGTCCGCGGCGCGACGTACCTCGCGGTCTTCGCCCTGCTGCTCGCCTTCGGGATCGTCTCCGCGCTGTGGAAGGTCGCCCGCGCCGAGGCCGCCCCGCCGCACGGCGTCGAGGTGCCGCCGCAGTCCGCGCCCGAGCTGTGGACCGTCGTGCGCGAGCTCGCCGCCGCGGCGCACACCCGCGCCCCGGACGAGATCCGCCTCGTGCCTGAGGTGAACGCCGCGGTGTCCGAGGAGGCCCGGCTGCTCGGCCTCGTCGGCGGCCGGCGCCGGATGTACCTCGGCGTGCCGCTGCTGCAGGGGCTCGACGTCGCGATGCTGCGCTCGGTGCTCGCCCACGAGCTCGGCCACTACTCGCGGAACCACACCCGGCTCGGCCCGCTCGCCTACCGCGGGCGCGCCGTGGTGATGGCGACGGTGCAGGCCACGACCGGCTCGATCGTCGGGTGGCTGCTGGTGGGCTACGCCTGGCTGTACATGCTGGTGTCGGCCGCCGTCAGCCGCCGCCAGGAGCTCGAGGCCGACGAGATCAGCGTCGCGGTCGCCGGGCGGGCCGTCGCCCAGCAGGCGCTGCGCGAGGTCGGGGTCGTCTCGGCCGCCTGGTCGCACTACACCGGGGTCTACGTCGCACCCGCGTTCGAGGTCGGGCTCGCCCCCGCCGCGCCGGCGTTCTTCGGCGGCTTCGACGCGCTGCTGCGCGCCCGGACCGACGAGCTCGCGGACCTGCGCCGCCAGGACCCGGACGCGACGCAGTCCCGGTGGGACAGCCACCCCTCGCACGCCGCCCGGATCGCCGCGATGGACCGGATGCCCGACGCGCACCGCGCGCGGGACACCCGCCGCGCCACCCTGCTGGTCCCGGGCTTCCCGGACGCGGCCGCGATGGTCGCCGAGGGCTCGCTGCGGTTCGAGGACCGGACGCGGCTCGACTGGCCCGCGCTCGGCGCGGCGGCCACGACGCGGAACCGGCAGCGCGTCGCCGACGGCGTGTACCGGGCGGCGGCGCGGCTCGCGGGGCTGCCGCGCGCGACGCTCGCGACGGTCCTCGGCCTCGTCGCGCAGGGGCGCGGCCCGGAGCTGGCGCTCGAGCTCGGCCTGGCGCCGGCCGCGCCGGGCCCGGTCGGTCCGCAGGCCGCCCCGGGCCCCGTCGGCTCGCCCGCCGCCCCCGGCCCGGTCGGCTCGGCCGCCGCCGCGCAGCCCGCCCCCGGGACCGACCCGGTCGCCGACGACGCCGGCTCGCTGGTGGACGCGCTCGAGGTCGTCGTGCGCTCCGCCGCCGTGCAGGCCGGCATCGCCCGTTGGGAGCAGCCCTGGGCCGGCGGCCCGCGCCTGGTCGACCCGGCCGGCGAGCCGATCGACCCGCGCCCGCTCGCGGTGCTCGCCGCCGACCCGGCCACCGTCGCCGACGCGCGCCGGCACCTCGCGGCGCTCCGCGTCGACGTGGATCGCGCGGGCCAGGAGTCCGCGCAGGCCGACGCGCTCGGGGCCTCGCTGCTCGCCGGCGTCGCGTCGGTGTCCGTCGACGGCGCCCGGCACGACGTGCTGGTGCTCGACGAGGGGCTGGTCCTGGTCCCGGCGCCGCGCCGGGGCTCGGGCCGCAAGCGGCTCGCCGCGCTCGTCGAGGGCGCGTCCGTCGGCGAGCTCGCCGCCCGGTACCGCTACCTGCCGTTCGAGGAGGTCGCGACGGCGAAGGTCCGGGGCAAGGTCCCGCTGCGGGCGACGCTCGTGCTGAAGCGCGGCGGCACCGTGCGGCTCAAGGGCCGGTACGGCGCGGACAAGCTCGCGGACAACTCCGAGGCCGTGCTCGCCGCGGCGGTCCTGGCCCTCCGCCGCGCCCGCGCGACGACCCCGGCCCGCGCCTGACCCCGCGGCACGCCCGCCCGTTCGGTGCTCCCGGCCGAGTTCGGTCCCTGCGGGCACCGAACTCGGCGTGAACCACCGAAGCGGCCGACGTCGCCGCTGCCGCGACGGCCCGCGAGGCCGCCCCGGTCAGCCCCGCGGGACCTCGTCGCGCCAGGAGTGCTGCGGCTCGAAGCCGAGCAGCGCCCGCGCCCCGTCGATCGCCAGCAGCGTCTCGTGCGTCCCGAGCTCCCTGCGCACGGGCACGCCCGGGAACTCGGCGGCCAGCAGGTCGGCGGACGGGGTGTCCATGATCGTGTCGGCCGCGGCGATGATGACGTTCTGCGAGCCGGTCGTCTCCACCTCGAGCGCCAGCCGGAAGGCGGTCGCCGCGTCCCGCGCGTCGATGTACCCCCAGAGGTTCCACCGGCGCTTCGCCGGGTCGTCCTGGTACGACGGCACCGCCGCGTACGCCTCGGCGGGGAACACGTTCGACAGCCGGAGCCCGACGAACGGGATGCCGGACCACTCGGAGACCTGCGCGGCGAGGTCCTCGCTCAGCACCTTCGACAGCGCGTAGGTCGTCGTCGGGTGCGGGAAGTGCGCCTCGTCGACCGGGGCGTACCGCGGCGGCACGTCGAACGGCAGGCCGAGCGTCGTCTCGCTCGACGCCCACGCGACCTTGCGCAGCCCGAGCCGCTGGGCGGCGAGGAACACGTTGGCGTTGGCGGCCATGTTGCGGTTGAAGGTGTCGGGCGGCGACTCCATGCCCGGCTGCGGGATGTTGGCCAGGTGCACCACCGCGGAGCAGCCCGCGAGCGCCTCGACGGCCTGCCCGTAGTCGGTGAGCTCGGCGCGGAGCACGTCCACCCCCAGCCCGGCGCGCTCCCCGAAGGGGCCCTGGGCGTCGGACGCCTGCACCCGGTACCCGTGCGCGAGCAGGTCCTGCACCACCGCGCGGCCCACCTTGCCCAGCGCGCCGGTCACGGCGACGGTCTCGGTCATGGCGGCATCCTCGCCCGGCCCGGCCGCGCCGTCCACCGCGGGGCCGTGCCCGCGGCGCGCGCCGGTCACCGCACCGGCAGCCCGACGACCCCCGGCGCCGGGTCCGTCGCCAGCCGCGCGTGCGTCTCCACGTCGAACCGCTCGTCCCCGTACCGGAGCTTCGCCCGCTCGACGCCCTCCGCGGGGTACCCGGCGCGCGTCGCGACCCGGCAGGACGCGGGGTTGTTGACGCGGTGCCCGAGCTCGAGCCGGAACGTCCCGAGCTCGCGCACCGCCCACGCGGACGCGCCGACCAGCGCCGCGGTCGCGAGCCCCCGGCCGCGGGCCCCCGCCGCCAGCCAGTACGACAGCCACGCCGTCCCGTGCACGTCGTCGACCGCGCCGATCCCGACGTTGCCCACGACGAGCCCGTCCACCGCCACCGCGAACGCGTACGACCGCGGCCCGCGCGGCGCCAGGTGGTGGCGGATGTGCTCGGCCGCGGCGGCGTCCGTCGCCAGGTCGGCGCCGCCGGTCTGCCGCACGAGGTCGGGGTCGGCGGCCACGGCGGCGCGCAGCGCGCCCGCGTCGGCCGGGGTCCAGGGGCGCAGCTCCGCGGTCGTCGGGTCCACCGGGCCGCCTGCCGTCACTCCCACGGGCGGGCCGCGAGCGCCGCCAGGTCGACCACCCGGCCGCCCGCGACGACCGCCGCGCGCGGCACCCGCCGCACCAGGGCGTCCATCGGGTTCTCCGCGTCGAGCAGCACCACGTCCGCGCGGGCCCCGGGCACCAGGTCGTGCACCTCGTCCGTGACGAACGCGGCGCCGTCGCGCGTCGCGATCCCGACCACCCGGACCAGGTCCTCGTCGCGCACCACGCCGCCGGCGCGCGCGTACTGCCAGGCGATGCCGAGCAGGTCGCCGTCGCCGTACGGGCTCCACAGGTCGCGGATGCCGTCGGTGCCGAACCCGAACCGCACGCCGGCCGCGTCCAGCTCGGCGAGCGGCAGCTGGCGCATCCGCACCGGCGCGACCGTCGTCATCGTCACGCCCAGCGCGCCCATGCGGTCCAGCAGGTCGCGGCGCCGCGCCGGGTCGACGTCCACGACCGCGAACCCGTGCGCGACGTTGACCTTCCCCGGCGCGATCCCGTCCCGCTCGACGCGGTCGAGGATCAGCTCGATCTCGAACGCGCCGAGGTCGCCGGGCTCGTGCAGGTGGATGTCGAGCCCGCAGCCGTGCTCCGCGGCGATCCGGAACAGCCCGTCGAGCTGCCCCACCGGGTCGCGGTCGATCAGCGCCGGGTCCAGGCCGCCGACGTGCTCCGCCCCCGCGGCGGCAGCCCGGTCCAGCAGCTCCAGGACGCCCGGGCGCCGCAGCACGCCGTCCTGCGGGAACGCCACGACCGTCAGCTCGACCGCGCCGTCCAGCGCCGCGGCCGCCTCGCGGACCGCCTCGATGCCGCGCAGGCCCACGCCCAGGTCGACGTCCACGTGCGTCCGGACGCGGGTCGTGCCGGTCCGCAGGTACTCGCGCAGCACGCGCTCGGCGACGGGGGCGCTCGGGATGCCGAGCTCGTCGCGGCGGGCGCGCTCGTGGGCGATCCGGCCCTGGGTGCCGCCCTCGCCGCCGTACGACTGCCAGGGCAGGCCCCACCAGCTCTTGTCGGCGTGCGCGTGCGTGTTCACCAGGCCGGGCAGCGCGAGCAGCCCGCGCCCCTCGACGACCTCGGCGCCCGGGGCCGCCTCGACGGCGCCGGACGGCCGGACCCAGGCGATCCGGTCCCCCGCGATCCCCACGTCCGACGGCTCACCGCCCCACGGCCGCACGTCCCGGATGATCAGCGTCGCGTCGTCGTGTGCCACCGCGCCATCGTGCCACCGCCGCGCCGTCGCCCCGACCGCGCCGGTCCGCTGCGGTCGCGCCCGCCCCCGGACCGACCTACCTTGCCCGCACCGGGACCGGTGCGGCTCCGCGCCGGCCCGGCCAGCACCGTCGACCCGCGACCGCCGGGCGACGCCGAGACGAGGAGCACCCCCCATGAGCACCTCCGAGGACCCCCGCACGACGCCCGACCGCCCGGTCGCCCCTCCCCCGGACCGCCCGGCCGACCGCCCCGCCGACCGCCCCGTCGACAGCCGCGCCGACAACGCCGCGGACCACCCGGTCGCACCTCCCGCCGACCACCCCGCCGACCGCGCGCCCGCCCACCACGGCGAGGGCGCCCACGTCGCCGCGGCCCCGGACGGCGACCGCGCCGCGGACGCGCCCGCCCTCGCCGAGGCCCGGGCCCACGACCGCCGGGCCGTGGTCGCGCGCGAGAAGGAGGAGTACGGCGGCATCAAGGTCGGCTCGGCGTTCTTCGGCTGGCTGACCGCCACCGGCACGGCCGTGCTGCTCACCGCCGTCGCCGCGGCGGCGGGCGCCGCGGTGGGCGTGGCCAACGACACCTCCGTGGGCGAGGCCGCGGACCAGGCGGCGTCCGACCCCACCACCATCGGGGTCGTCGGCGCCGTGGTGCTCGCGGTCGTCCTGTTCGTGGCGTACTACTGCGGCGGGTACGTCGCGGGCCGGATGGCGCGGTTCGACGGCGCCAAGCAGGGGCTCGCGGTCTGGCTGTGGGCGGTCGTCATCGCGATCGTCGTCGCCGTCGCGGCCCTCGTGGCCGGCGACCAGTACGACGTGCTCGGGCGGCTGGACAGCTTCCCGCGCATCCCGGTCGGCGAGGGCGACCTGACCACCGGCGGCGTCGTCGCGCTGCTGGTCGTCGCCGTGGTCAGTCTCGCGGGCGCGGTGCTGGGCGGGATCGCGGGCATGCGGTTCCACCGCAAGGTCGACCGCGCCGGGCTCGGCGGCTGACGACCGGGGCCCCGGCGCCGGGCGACGGCCCCGGGTCCCGGCCCGGGGCCCCGCACACCCTCTACGCTGCCTCCCGTGCCCGACGACGCCACGCCCCGGACCCTGACCGCCGACGCCCTGCGCGCCCTCGTGGCACCGGTGGGCACGCTCGCGACGGCGGAGCACCTCGAGGGCGGCCAGTTCGCCACCACCTACCGCGTCGGGCTCGCCGGCGGCGGGCGGGTCGTCGTGAAGACGGCGCCCGCGGACTCCCCCGGCCTGCTCACCCACGAGCGCGACCTGATCCGCACCGAGGCCGCGGTGTACGCGCTCGCGGCCGACCGTCCCGACCTGCTCATGCCCGCCCTGCTGCACACCGACTTCAGCCGCGAGGTCGTGCCGGGCGACGTCGTCGTCGCCGCGCACCTCGAGGGCGTCCCGTGGGCGGCCGCCGGCTTCGGTGCCCCGGCGGAGGACCCGCGGGCCGCGCGCGCCCAGGCCGACCTCGGGGCGCTCCTGGGCCGGATCGGCACGGTGACCGGCGAGCGGTTCGGCTACCCGCACCAGCCGCTGCTCCAGGCGACGACCTGGCGCGCGGCGTTCACCGCGGTGGTCGGGGCGCTGCTCGCGGACGCCGAGCGCGGCGCCGTCCCCGGCATCCCGGCCGACCGGGTGCGCGCGGCGCTCGCCGCGCACGCCGGGGCGCTCGACGAGGTGACCGTGCCGCGGCTCGTGCACACCGACCTCTGGCCCGGCAACCTGTTCGTCGACCCCGCGACCGGGGCGCTGCTCGGCGTGATCGACCCGGAGCGCGCGCTGTGGGGCGACCCGCTGCTGGACCTCGTCGGGGCCGACCCGATGTGGGACGGGCTGCCCGCCGCCCTGGTCGGCGACCGGGACGTGACCTCGTCCGGCGCCGCCGCCCGGCTGCTGCTCGCCCGGATGTGGCTCGGCCTGGTGATGACGATCGAGGCCCCGATCCGGGGGTACCAGGGCGACTGGGTCGCGGGCTACGACGCGGCGAACCGCCGCTCGCTGGCCCGGGCGCTGGACGAGCTCGGGGTGTGACGGGGCGGGGGGGGGGGGGGGCCCCCCCCCCCCCCCCCCGGTGCGTCCCCCCGGCCGGTCCAGCGGTTGCCGACCAGCGCGGGGCACGGGACCGTCGGTGGATGGGACGACGACA
>NZ_JBYTEP010000021.1:43381-60635 GCF_058792015.1 Cellulomonas sp. EB106-03-03-XG116 | reverse complement strand
CCCCCCCCCCCCCCCCCCCCCCCCCCCCCCCCCCCCCCCCCCCCCCCCCCCCCCCCCCCCCCCCCCCCCCCCCGACAACCGGGTGGGGGGTCACACCGCCGCGACCGCCCCGAGCCCCTGGAGCTCCAGGACCGCCGACCGGACCGCCGCCGCGGGCACCGCGCCGCCCGCCGCCAGGGCCGCCGCGACGGTGGGCGGGACGTCCGGGTCGGAGCACAGCACCACGGGCGCGTCGGTCACGGACGTCGGGAGCCGGCCGTGGCTGCCCGCGACGCGCGCCGGGTCGAGCGGCGTGGTCGACATGGCGTACCGCAGCCCGAGCTTCTTCTTCACCAGGTTCAGCCCCGCGCGGGCCTTGGCGGCGCCGTCGGCGAAGAACAGCTCGGCAGGGTCGTAGCCCGGCTTGCGGTGGATGTCGACGCCGCGCGCGTAGTCGGGCGCGCGGTCGTCGTCGAGCCAGAAGGAGTACGTGAACCACGCGCCCGGCTCGGCGACGACGACGAGCTCGCCCGACCGCTCGTGGTCGAGGCCGTACCGGGCCTGCGCCGCGCGGTCGAGCACCTCGTCGACCCCCGGGACGCCCCGGAGCAGCGCCGCGACGCGCGGGACGTCCACGGGGTCGGCGACGTAGACGTGCGCGACCTGGTGGTCGGCGACGGCGAACGCCCGCGAGGTCCACGGGTCGAGCTGCTCGCCGTTGGCCTGGGTGTAGACGTGCAGCAGGCCCTCCTCGCGCAGCAGCCGGTTGAGGTGCACGGGGCGGGACGCCGGCTCGATCCCGTACTCGGACACGGCGAGCACCGTCGCGCCGCGGGCCTCGGCGTCGTCGAGCAGCGGGGCCAGGGCGCGGTCCAGGTCGGCGGCTGCGGCATCGGCGCGCGGGTCGAGGGGCCCGAACCGCTGCAGGTCGTAGTCGAGGTGCGGGACGTAGGCCAGGGTCAGGTCGGCGGGCCGGGTGGCCATGAGGTGCCGGGTGGCGGCGACGATCCACTCGGTCGACGCGATCGAGGCTGTCGGGCCCCAGTACTGGAACAGCGGGAAGGCGCCGAGCCGGTCCACCAGCTCGTCGTGCAGGGCGGGCGGACGGACGTAGGCGTCCGGCGACTTCCGGCCGTCCGCGTGGTAGACCGGCCGGGGCGTCACGGTGACGTCGGTGGACATGCCCATCGCGTACCACCAGCACACGTTGGCGGCGGTGTACCCGGGCGCGGCCCGCCGGGCGGTCTCCCAGACCTTCTCCCCCGCGACCAGCCGGTTGTGCTGCCGCCAGAGGTGCACCTCGCCGAGGTCGCGGAAGTACCAGCCGTTGCCGACGATCCCGTGGCCCGACGGCGCGAGGCCGGTGAGCATCGTCGACTGCACGGAGCAGGTGACGGCGGGCAGCACGGTGCGCAGGCCCGCGCGCCAGCCGCCGTCGGCGAGCCGGGACAGCCGCGGCATGTGCGCGAGGGCGCGCGGGGTCAGCCCGACGACGTCGAGCAGGAGCAGGGGCCTCATGCGGTCCTCCGGGTGGTGAGGTCGTCGCCGTCCGCGCCCGCGCTCGCGGCTGCGCTCGCGTCCCACCAGGACCCGAGGTCCAGGTGGTCGACGGCCCAGCGCAGCTCGGCGGCGATGCCGGCGACGAGGTCGTCGGCGGCGCGGGCCGCGAGCTCGTCGGGCAGGACGGCCCAGGTGTAGGTCTCGACGTCCAGGTGGGCGGCGTCGCCGTGCGGGCCGCGCAGCACGGCGGTGACGGCGTCGCGCAGGAGGTCGGTGGTGGCCTGGAGGGGCGCCGCCGGCCGGGCGTGCAGCGGGACGTGCACGTGCACCCGCCACGGCCCCTCGCCGGGCAGCCCGCCGCCGAGGGCGTCCGGCAGGTCGTCGGCGGGGTGCACGGCTCCCCCGCTGCGCTCGCGCACCTGGTGCAGGTACCGCGGCTCGGCGAACCGGGCCACGGCCGCGCGGCTGGCCGGGTCGGCGGGGTCCTCGACGTGCAGGGCGGCGGAGGCCTGGATCTTGACCACCCGGAGCCCGGCCTGCCGGATGCGCCGGACGGCGGCGACGGGGTCGGCGAACGACACGGCCAGGTGGCAGGTGTCGAGGCAGACCCCGACGTGCTCGGGGTCGATCTGCCCGGGAACGGTGCCGAGCCGGGGCTCGAGCCAGCCCACGACGTCGGCGACGGTGTCGAGGACGCACCCCGGCTCGGGCTCGACGGCGAGCCGCACGGTGCGGCCGGTGCGGGCGGCGAGGTCCCGCAGGCCCGCGGACACCGCGGCGAGGGCGGCGGTGGCCGCGGCGTCGTCGGCGGCGGTCCACGGCTCGCGCCAGGCGAGCGGGAGCGTGGAGATCGAGCCGTCGACGCCGTCGGGCAGCAGGTCGGCCAGCACCTCGGCGCACGCGAGGGTGTACGCGGCGCGGGCCGGGTCCGCCCACGTCGGGGTGTACACCGCGTGCTTGACCACCTCGGCGTGGAACCCGCCGTACGGGAAGGCGTTCAGCGTGTGCACGGTCAGCCGGTGCGCGGCGAGCGCGGCCCGGAGCCGGTCGCGGTCGTCGGGACTCTCGGCCAGCCGGTGCGCCAGGTCGGCGGGCAGCCACAGGCCGACGCCGAGCGTGGCGAGCCCCGCCGCCTCGCGGACCGGCCCGGCGTACCGGTCCAGCTGGGCGAGGACGCCGTCCAGGTCCTCGGCGGGGTGGACGTTGGTGCAGTACGACAGGGGCATCGTCACGCGCGCACCCCCCGCAGCACGGAGGAGCCCTCGAAGGTCGCCGGCGCCGGCGCCTCTCCCGCGACGAACCCGGGGACGGGGTCGAGCACGAGGTTGCCGGACTGCCCGTAGAACTCGACGGGGTTGCGCCACAGCACGCGGTCGACGTCGTCCTCGGTGAAGCCCTGCTCCAGCATGGTCATGCCGGTGCGCCAGGTCTTGAGCGGGTCGGACCGGCCCCAGTCGGCGGCGGAGTTCACGATCATCCGCTCGGTGCCGTGCTCCCGCAGGATCGCGACCATGCGGGTCTCGTCCATCTTGGTGTCGGGGTAGATCGAGAACCCCGCCCACGCGCCGGCGTCGCGCACGGCGGCGACGGTCGTCTCGTTGAGGTGGTCGACGAGCACCCGCTCCGCGGGCAGCCCCGACTCGCGGACGACGTCGAGGGTGCGCCGGGTCCCGGCCTGCTTGTCCCGGTGCGGGGTGTGCACGAGGACGGGGAGGTCCGCGTCGAGCGCGAGGGCGAGCTGGCGGCTGAACGCCTCGTCCTCGGCCGGGGTCATGGCGTCGTAGCCGACCTCGCCGACCGCGACGACCCCGTCCTTGGCGAGGTACCGCGGGATGAGGTCGAGCACCTCGGCGCACCGCGGGTCGTTCGCCTCCTTCGGGTTGAGCGCGATGGTCGCGTGGTGCCGGATGCCGAACTGCGCGGCCCGGAACCGCTCCCAGCCGAGCAGCGCGTCGAAGTAGTCGACGAACGAGCCGACGCTCGTCCGCGGCTGGCCCAGCCAGAAGGCCGGCTCGACGAGCGCGCGGACGCCGGCGGCGTACATGGCCTCGTAGTCGTCGGTGGTGCGGCTGGTCATGTGGACGTGCGGGTCGAAGATGCGCATCACGGCTCCTCGGTCTCGGTGGTTCGTGCGGGGGCGCCGGGCTCCGCCGGCGTGGTCAGGCGGGCCAGGTCCTCGGGCACGGCGCGCCCGGCGGCCCGGCGCTCGGCGGCGAGGTCGCGGGCCATGCGGGCCAGCTCGGCGTCGGCGCGCTCGTCCAGCCCGGCGACGGCGTCGAGGCTGGTGCCCTGGAAGACGAGCTTCACCACCGCGTGCCGCCAGGTGTGCGGGTCGAGGTGCGCCGCGGCGAACGGGCCGACGGCGGCGGCCACGAGCGAGGTGTCGTTGGCCCGCAGCGCGTCCGCGGCCAGGTCGCGGCCGAGGGCGACGACGGGTCCCGGCAGGGCGCCCGGGGTCGACACCGTCAGCGCGTCGAGCCCGCGGAGCACGCCGCGCCGCTCGGCGGTGTCGCCCTCGCGGTACAGGTCGGCGAGGTGCGCGGCGAGCCGGTCGGCGTCGCCCCGGTGCGCGTCGGCGAGGGCCAGGACGACGGCGGCGCGGGCGGCGTCGTCGACGGTCCCGTGCACCACCCCGGCGGGGTCGGTCGCGGGCCGCAGCGGGGTCCGGCCGACGCGGCGGCCGGCGAGCGGGAACGCGCGGTCGGCGGTCCGGGGGTCTCGGCGGACCTCGGCGAGGACGTCGGCGAGCCAGCCGGCGTGCGGGGCCCGCGCGGCGGCGACGACGGCGGTGACCGGTGGCGGGGCGGTTTCCGCCGGCCGTGCGGTGGCGGCGGGCGGTGCGGGGTCGGACGACGTCGTCGGCGTCACGGTGTCACTCCCTCTCAGCGAGCGGGTTCGGGCAGGGGTGCGGGGTCGGGTGCGGAGGCGGGTGCGGGGTCGCGGGCGACGACGTGCGCCGCCCACGCCCTGCGGATCGCGTCGGCGGCGGCCGCGACCTGTCGCGGCGCGTCCCACGAGTGCCGCGGCAGCTCGACGGAGACCACCCCGGCGTACCCGGCGGGGCCCGCGGCGACGTCGGCGAGCGCGGCCAGCGCGGCGCCCAGGTCGAGGTCGCCCTCGCCGAACGGCCGGTGGTCGTGGTGGCTGCGCGGCATGTCCTCGATCTGCACGTGCGCCAGGTGGGGTCCGGCGGCCGCGAGGGCCCCTGCCACGCCGTCCGGCTCGACGACCAGGCAGTGCCCGACGTCGACCGTGAGGCCCAGCGCGGCCGGGTCGCCGAGGTCGGCGCGCAGCCGCAGGGCGTCGGCGACGGTCTCCACGTGCATCCCGGGCTCGGGCTCGAGGGCCAGCCGGACGCCGTGCTCCGCGGCGTGCCGGACCAGCCCGGGCAGGCGCTCGCGCAGCCGGTCGTCCGCCACGGCCGCCGGCACCCCGGGGTCGCGCACGCCGGAGAACAGCTGGACGGCGGGGGCGCCGAGGGCGGCGGCGACCTCGACCGCCCGGCGCAGGTAGGCCAGCCGGGGCGCCGCGTCGGCGTCGACGAGGGCGGGCGCGTGCTTGCGGCGCGGGTCCAGCAGGTAGCGCGTCCCGGTCTCGACGACGACCCGCATGCCCCGGCCGCCGCGGGCGCGGGCCAGCCGGTCCCGGAGCGCGGCGAGGTCGGCGGCGGGCGCCCCCGGGTCGAGGTGCGGGAAGCCGAGGGTGAGCGCGACGGCGTCGTAGCCGTGCTCCGCCAGCAGGTCGAGCGCCACGGGCAGCGGGTGGTCGCCGAGGCCGTTGGTGCCGTAGCCGAGCGCGAACGGCAGCGCCGGGAGGCCCGCGGCGGCCGGGGCCCCGGCGGGGCGGGTGCTCACGTCTCGCTCACCGCCCGCGGGCCGGTGGCCCGGCGGAGCAGCGCGCCCGCCGCCGCGACGACGCCGAGGGCGAGCGCGGCGTCCGGTCGGCCGGCGCGGGCGGCCCACGCGGCCTGCAGCGGGACCATCGCGCGGACGCCCGCGCCGGTGGCCGCCCGGGCGGCGGAGGCGATCGGGGTCCGCGCGGCCCGGGCCTGCGCGGGGAGGCCCTGCCCGAGGTAGGCGGCGACCGCCAGCGCCGTGGCCGGCCCCGCGCCGCGCCCGGTCGGTCGCCGGGCGGTTCGGGTGGAAGGTCCGGGGCCGGACGCGCCTGCGAGGGCCGCCCCGGCCACCCCGAGCGAGCCCGCGGCCACCGCGCGCGCCACCGCGCGGGTGGTGCCGTGCACCTCGCCGCGGGACAGCACGGTGACCCCCGCGGTGTGCGCGGCCAGCGCGGCCGCGGCGGGGGCGGCGGCGCGCAGGTGCCCCACGCCCGCGCCGAGCAGCACGTCGAGCCCCCGGCACGCCGCCATCGCGGCCGGGCCGGCGACGGTGTCCTTGAGCCGGGCGTCGTAGAGCCACACCGCCGCGGCGAGCGGCCCGGCGACGGCCAGCGCGCGTCGACCGCCGCCCCCGACGGCGAGCGCGAGGCCCGCCGCCGCGAGGCCGCCCGCGACGCCCAGGGCGTGCCGCGGGCTCACCCGGCCGGACGGGATCGGGCGCTCGGGGCGCTCGGCGGCGTCGACCTCCCGGTCGGCCCAGTCGTTGAGCGCCATGCCCCCCGCGTACAGGCACGCCGACGCCAGCGGCAGCAGCACCCGCCGCCCGCCCAGCGGGAGCCCCGCCGCCGAGGCGCCGGCCACGGTGTCGCCGAGCACGGTCAGCACGGCGGGCGCGCGCACGAGCTCGAGGTGGTCCCGGAGTCCGGGGCGACGGCGCCGCGGGGCCGGAGGTGCGGCCGCCGGGCCCCCGGCTGCCGGACCCCCGGGAGCCCGCTCGCCACCCGCGCCCCCGCCGGCTGCCAGGTCCCTGCCGGCCGACGGAGCCGCGTCCGTGCGCCCGTCGAGCGCGCGCACCACGGGCACGCGCCGACCCTGCGCGACCGCCCGCCGCGCGACCGCCCCCTGCGCGACCGCGCCCGGCGCCGCCGTCACGCCGCCAGCCCCCGGGCCCACCGGACGAGGTCGCCCGCCTGGTCCGCCGCCGCGTGCCGGTCGGAGCCCCACGGGTCCTTGAAGAAGAACCCGAGCTCCGGCACCACCCCCGCGGTCCCGCCGGCGTGCGCCAGCGCGAGCAGGCGGGCGAGGTCGAGCACCATCGGGGCGGCCAGCATCGAGTCGTACGCGGACCACGTGGTCTGCAGGGTGATCCGCGAGCCGAGGAACCCCTCGGCGTGCACGTGGTCCCAGGCCACCTTGACGTCCCCGAGGTCGGGCACGTGGTCGATGTGCAGGGGCGTGACGTCGGAGCCGGTGAGGTCGCGCAGCCCCCGGGTCTTGGACGCGAGCTTGGACCGCACGGCCTCGGGGTCGGCGAGGGTGGCGCCGTCGCCGCCGCCGAGCAGGTTGGTCCCGGCCCAGGACAGCACCCGCAGCCCCCGGTCGGCGAACGCCGGCGCGAGCACCGTGCGCAGCCAGGTCTGCCCGGTCTTGCCGTCCTGGCCCGCGACCGGCACGCCCGCCTCGGCTGCGAGGGCCTGCAGCGCGGGCAGGCCCATCCCGGCGGACGGCGTGAACCCGGCGTAGGACGCGCCCGCGAGCACGGCGGCGTACGCGGCGACCGACGACGGCGGCAGCACGACCCGCCCGGGCTCCTGCACCGCCGCGACCAGCGCCGCCGGGTCGTCGTGCGCGGGGGTCGGCCGCGCGGGCGGCTCGGTCGACGACACGTCGACGACGACGACGCGTGCCAGGTCGTGCCGCGCGGCGAACCCGGTGATGTCGGCGGCCAGCCGGTCGGCGACCTGCTGCTGCGACCCGCCCGGGACGAGGGGGCCGCGGTGCCCGGACCGGACCTCCGCGTCGGCGGCGTCGAGGGCGTGCGCGGTGGCCGCGAGCAGGGGTGCCGGGATCATCCCCGCGTCGACGAGCGCCTCGGCGCGCTTGGCCAGCGACACGTCGCTGACGTCGTGCCCGCCCACGACGAGGTCGCCCCAGTCGGGCAGCGGCAGACCGTCGAACGCCGGCGCCGCGGTGACGCAGCCCGCGGCCCCGGCGTGCCCGGCGGCCAGCGCCGCGAGGCCGAGCGCGGCGGTCGTGCCGACCGAGCCGCGCGCGCCGACGAGCCACAGCCCGGTGCGCGCGCGGGCGTCGGCGGTCACGCGTCGCCCTTCGTCGAGAACGCGGCGTCGAACGCCGCCTCGGGCGCGTCGAACGCCAGCCGCTTCACGAACGCCAGCGCCTCGGGCGCGCCGAGCAGCCGGTCCATGCCGGCGTCCTCCCACTCGACGGAGATCGGGCCGGTGTAGCCGATGGTGTTGAGCACCCGGAACGCGTCCTCCCACGGGACGTCGCCGTGGCCGGTGGAGATGAAGTCCCAACCGCGCCGCGGGTCCGCCCACGGCAGGTGCGAGCCGAGCCGGCCGTTGCGGCCGTTGCCCATCCGCTTCTTCGTGTCCTTGCAGTCGACGTGGTAGATCCGGTCCCGGAAGTCCCAGAGGAACGCGACCGGGTCCAGGTCCTGCCACACCATGTGGCTGGGGTCCCAGTTGAGGCCGAACGCCTCACGGTGCCCGATCGCCTCCAGGGTGCGGACCGTCGTCCAGTAGTCGTACGCGATCTCGCTGGGGTGCACCTCGTGCGCGAACCGCACCCCGACCTCGTCGAACACGTCGAGGATCGGGTTCCACCGGTCCGCGAAGTCCTGGTAGCCCGCCTCGATCACCGCAGCCGGCACGGGCGGGAACATCGCCACGTACTTCCAGATGGACGACCCGGTGAAGCCGACGACGGTGTCGACGCCGAGCTTCGCCGCGACCCGGGCCGTGTGCTTGAGCTCCTCGGCGGCGCGCTGCCGGACGCCCTCGGGGTCGCCGTCGCCCCACACCCGCGCGGACAGCATGTCCTCGTGCCGCAGGTCGATGGGGTCGTCGCAGACGGCCTGGCCCTTGAGGTGGTTGGAGATGGCCCAGACCTTCAGGCCGTAGCGGTCGAGGATCTCGAGCCGGGAGGCGACGTACGCGTCGTCGTCCCAGCGCCAGGGGTCGAGGTGGTCGCCCCAGCAGGCGATCTCGAGGCCGTCGTAGCCCCACTCGGACGCGAGCCGGGCCACCTCCTCGAACGGCAGGTCGGCCCACTGGCCGGTGAACAGGGTGATCGGGCGGGTCATGTCGGTCTCCTCGTCGAGAGCGGAACACAGATGCTGCGGGGCGCCGGCGCGCGGCGTCCAGGGGCGCGGGCGGCTCAGGTCATGTCGTGGCCCCCTGGCGGGCGAGGGCGTCCGCGACGGCCGCGTCCACCGCGCGCTGGTGCCGGACCTTGCGCCGGCGGCCGGCGAGGACCCGCAGGGCGACGAGCGCGACGACCAGGGCGAGCGCGCCGATGAGCGCCCACGGCACCGCCCAGGCGGCGGCGGACGCCGTGACGCCGGGGACGGCCGGCGCGGCGTCGGCGGCCGCGGCGCCGGGCAGCGCGACCACCTCGCCGCCGAGGGCGATCGTGGCGGTGGCGCGGACCAGCGGCCACACGCCGTCGACCCGGACGCTGCGCTGCACGGACGCGCCCGGGATGAGCTCGGGGACGTCGACGGCGGCGGCGCGGGCCCGGCCGAGGCCGAACAGCCCCGCGATCTGCACCTGCTCGGTCGGGGCGACCCGGGAGTTGCCGGTGTTCGTCAGGGTGAAGGTCACGGTCGCGGCGCCCGGGGCGACGGGGTTGCCGCCGGCGTCGTAGTCGACGTGCAGGCCGGACACGGCCAGCGCCGGCGCGAGGTCGCCCTGCACCCGCAGGTGCACCCGGGAGCCGAGCCGCCGGTCGACCGAGACGCCCGCGGCGTTCTCGACCAGCAGGCTGGACACGATGCCCGCGGCGTAGTCGCCGGGCTGCGCGTCCTCGGGGACGGTCAGGGTGAACGGGACCTCGGCAGCGGCGCCGGGCTCGAGGACGATCTCGGGCGTCTCGACCTGCACCCACGCCCCGAGCGCGGTCGACTCCTCCCCCGCCTCGAGCACGTCGAGCGTGCCGTCCGGGGTGAGGAAGCCGTCGGCGGCGTACACGTCGAGGGTCAGCGGGGCGTCGCCCTTGTTCGTCACGACGAGGGCGTCGGCGAGCGTGCCGCCGGGCGGCAGGGAGTACGCGAAGTTCGGTCGGGCGGCACCGTGCACGGTGTCGGCCGGGCGCACGCCCCAGGTGACCTGGGTCCTCGCGGCGGCGGGGTCGGCCGCGGCGGGGTCGGCGGCCGGGTCGGCCGGGGCCGGGTCCGCGGCGGCGGGCGCCACCGGCGGGACCGTGCGCGCGGCCGGGGCGGCACCGACGGCGGGCAGCGCGCCGCCCAGCACGAGGGCGACGGCGGCCGCCAGCGCGGCGAGGGCGGCGGGGACGCGGCGGGTCGGGGTCACGGCGGGGCCTCCGGGTCGACGGTGACGACGGGTGCGGGTGCTGCGGCGGTGGTGCCGCCCCCGCCCGCCCGGGACGAGGACCGGGCGGGCGGGGACGGGGACTGCGGTCCGTCAGCTGAGCGCGGTGAGCGTCAGCGTGGCGGTGTAGGTGCCCTGCGGGGCGTCGAGCGGCAGCTGCAGGTCGAGGTCGGCTCCGACGAGCGACGAGCCGCGGGCGTGCCCGGTCTCGGCCTCGGCGAGGGTGCGGGCCACGGACAGGCCGTCGCCCTCCTCGAACCCGGACGGCACCGCGGGCCCGGCCACGGCGTCGCCGCCGTTCTCGAGCACCTCGGGCGTCCAGCCCAGGTACTTCGACGACAGGGTCTGGCCCCCGGCGACGAAGTCGCTGACCTGCGCGGTGATGGACCACTCCGGGTCGCCCGCGCGGGTGTCCTGCACCCGCACCGGGACGATCTCGCCGGTGGCCCGGTACCGGTCCTCGAGCTCCTCGGCGACGCCGAGGTTCACGAGGCCGGAGGTGCCCTCGAGCGACCAGACGAGCTCGCCCGCCCGCTGCTCGGGGACGGTGACGGCCAGGGCCTGGTCGCCGGCGGCCACGGCGCCCGGCGCCTCGCCGGTGTGGTCGCCCTCGACGCCGCCCGCGGTGTTGCCCGGGCCGAACGCGGCGGCCGGGTCGTTGTCCGCGAGCCGGATGGTGCCGAGGACCGTGGTGCCCGCCACCCGCAGGTTCGCGGTGTTGCCGGTGAGCACGAGGTCGCCGCCGACGGTGTTGCCGAACGTGTCGGCGGCCCCGTCCGCGGTGGCGCCGACCAGGACGTCCCGGCTGGAGCCGGTGACGGACAGCGTGCCGCCGACGACGGCCCCGGCCACGTTCACGCCCCAGTCGGAGTCGGCGATCGACACCTCGCCCTCGACGCCGGTCTGCAGCAGGTCGACGTAGGTCGCCGCCTGCGTGGTCAGGCCGCCGCCGATGGACGAGCCGGTCACCTCGACGTCGAGCCCGCCGGCCGCCACGCTGCCGCCGACCTCGAGGTCGTTGAGGTAGAGGAACCCGACGCGCGAGCCCGTCGTGTAGGCGCTCACGTCGCCGTCGACCCGGGTGCCGTCCAGCAGGACGCCGTACGCGTCGGTGGCGACGACGTCGCCGGTGACGGTTACCGACGTGGCGTCGAGCCACGCGTCGGCGCCGACGGTGATGGAGCCCTCGACGGTCGCGCCGGCGAGCACGCAGTCCGCGCCGGCCGGGACGACGAGGTCGCCGGTGATGGTCTGGTCCCCGAGGTCTGTGGTGCAGTCGGTCGAGGCCGCCTGCGCCACCGTGCTGCCGAGGGCCACGAGCCCGAACGCGCCGACGAGCGCGGCCGGGACCGAGTGGATCCGCTTCATGTCCGTCTCTCCTTCTCGCTCAGCCGCGCAGGCCGGCGATGGCGTCGTAGCTGCGGTCGGCGTTGCCGAGGGAGTTCAGCGGGTTCGGCGGCTCGGCGACCGTCGCGGCGTTGTCCTGCTCGTACAGGCCGAAGTGCTGGCCGCGCGTGCGGAGCTGGGACAGGAACTGCTGGTACGGCAGGTCGCCCGCGCCGAACTCGATGATGTCGTAGCCGTTGGCGCTGGCCTCGTTGGCCTTGCCGTCCTTCAGGTGCAGCAGCGGGTAGCGCCGCGGGTTGCGCAGGACGTAGTCGACCGGCTCGAACCCCGGGTACTTGTGCTGCCCGACGTACGCCCAGTAGATGTCCATCTCCAGGTAGACCAGGTCCGGGTCGGTGTTGTCGTAGAACACGTCGTAGAGCCGGACCGACGGGTCGACCGGGTCGAACCGGAACTCGCCGTCGTGGTTGTGCTGGTAGAGCTTGAGGCCGGCGGCCTTGACCTGCTCGCCCCAGCCGTTCCACTCCTCCGCGGCGGCCAGGTAGCCCTCCTTCGTCGCGGTGTTCGTGGGCGCGTTGCCGGTGCCGAGGTGCGGCATGCCGAGGGTGTGCGCGATGTCGATCTGGTTGGCGAGGTCGGTGCGCAGCAGCTGGGTGCTGACGTGCGAGCCGACGGCCTTGAGACCGTTGTCGTCGAGCAGCTGGCGGATCTCCGCCGGGGTGATGGCGCCGACGTTGCCCTGCGTGTAGCCGGCGAACTCCACCTCCGCGTACCCGATCCGGCCGAGCTCCTCGAACACGGCCCGGAAGCCGAGCGAGCTGACCTTGTCGCGGATCGTGAACAGCTGGATGCCGATGCGGTTGGCCGGGACCAGGCGGGTCCGCCCGGTCGTCGGCGCGGCCGCGGGCGCGAGCCCGGCGCCCGAGGCCCCGGAGGCGCCGAGGGCGGTCCCGAGCCCCACGGCCACCGTGGAGGCGCCGAGCGCCTTCATCAGGGACCGCCGGCTCATCGGCCGGTTCGGGATCGAGGCGTGCTGGTGCGTGCTCATGTCTCTCCTTCGAGACGGCCGGCGGCCCGGTCACCCGGGCCGCCGGCGCGCGGTCAGCTGCGGACGGTGAGGGTGGTGCTGGTGGTGGAGCCGGAGATGCCGGCCGTGCCGCCGTAGGCGACGTCGACCTTGTAGGTGCCCTCGGGCAGTCGCCCGAGGGAGACGACGCTCGCGCCGGAGGCGTCGAGGGTCCCGGTGAGCGTGGCGACGGTCTGGTTGTTGCGCTTGACCGTCACCGTGACGTCCCCGGCGGCGGCGACGCCGCTGCCCGTGGTCACCTGGACGGTGGCCTTGGCGGCGACGGCGGGCTTGACCGGGTTCGGCGACACCGTGGCGGCGACGGTGGAGGTGGTGCGCGCCACCGTGAGGCGGACCGTGGCGGACGACGGCTTGAAGACCTCGCCGCCGACGAAGGACGCGGTCACCGTGTGCGTGCCGACCCCGAGCGCGGGGTCGATCGCCACGACGGCGGTGCCGTCCGGTCCGAGCGTGCCGCGCCCGACCTCGGTCTCGCCGACGGTCAGCACGACCTCGCCCGAGGCGACGCCCTCGGCCGCGGCGACCGCGACCGTGACCTCGCCGGGGGCGCCGAACGGCACCCGTCCCGCGGCCACGGTGGCCGTGGTGGTGGTGTCGACGGTGGGCTCCTCCGGGGCGTCCAGGTCGATGGTGAACTGCACCGACCCGACCTCGGAGACCAGCCCCTGGGTGTCGGTCGCCCGGTACCGCAGGTCGTACGCGCCGCTCTCGGAGAACGTCACGCCGTACTGCTGGTTCGCCGCGAGGTTCGTCCAGGTGGCGCCGCCGTCGCGCGAGTACTGCACGCTGGCGAGCGCCCCGTTGTCCGCGGCCTGCACGGCGAACCGCACCGGCTCGGTGAAGACGCCGCCGGCACCCGTGGGCGCCGCCGGGGTCAGGGTGTGCGCCACCGTCGGGGCCGCGACGTCGGCGACGCCGGGGCCCACCATGGTGAGGGCGTCCACGGCCAGCTCGTCGGCCGAGGTGACGAACAGGTCGCCCGTGCCCTCGGGGGCGTCGAAGGCGATCTCGACGTCCTTCCAGCCGGCACCCGCCGGGATGGTGGCGGTGGCGAACGGCGCCGCGTCGGCGGCGCCCCAGCGGAGCTGGACCTGGCCGCCCCCGTTGGCCCGCACGACCGCGCCGGTGATGCCGCTGAAGCTCACCGGGGCGATCTTCAGCGAGTCGCCGGTGCCGAGGCCGCGGACCGCGTTGCCGCCCGAGGCCGTCTCGTCCGCGTACACCGTGACGCCGGTGCGCACGGCGTGCTCGGCCTGCTGCTCGCGCGGGTTCAGGCGCAGCGTGGCCTCGCCCGACGCGGCCGGCAGGCCGTTGGCGCCCGCGTCGCGGTACGTCACCACGACGGCGCCGTACAGCAGCGCGCCCGGGCCGTGCTCCGGCGAGTCGGGGTTCGTCTTGAACGCGCCCTGGCAGCCCGTGCCCGAGACCTCGGGGTGGGCGTGCTCGTCGTGGCCCAGGCCGTACGTCCAGGACACGCGGGTGCAGTCCGTGGTCGTGCCGTCCTCGGCGTCCTGCGTGGTGACCCGGAAGGGCACCGCGTCGCCCCAGGTGAAGAAGCCGCCGTTCTCCGGGTAGGCGAGCGTGACCTCGGGCGCCTGGTTGCCGACCGAGATCGGGTGCGACGTGAGCGTGAACTTGCCCTCGGGGTCGGTCACCTTGAGCCGCGCCGTGTAGGCCGCGATCGCGGTGTACGTGTGCTCCGCCTCGACGCCGGTCGCGTCGAAGGTGCCGTCACCGTCGAAGTCCCAGTCGTAGCGGAGCGCGCCGCCCTCGGGGTCGCTCGACGCGGACGCGTCGAACTGCACGGTCAGCGGCGCGGTGGACGAGGACGTCGGCGTGGCCGTGAACTCGGCGCGCGGCGCCTTGTTCCCCTCGGCGTAGGCGATCCGGTACAGGCCCGCGTCGGGGTTGGCCCGGAAGAACCCGTCGCCGTAGTCGAGGACGTACATCGACCCGTCCGGGCCGAACTCGATGTCCATCGGGTTGTCGACCGGCGGCCAGCCCTCGGCCGTGATCGCCGCGTTCGGCGTGACGTCCTCGATGTGGGTCACCTCGAAGGAGTCCCAGTCGACCGTGAACGCCGCGATGTAGTCCTGCGAGAACTCGCCGAAGAACGCCTTGCCCTCCCAGTAGGCGGGCCACGCGTCGGCACCCGCGTCGGCGGGCCGGTGGTAGACCGGGCCGCCCATCGGGCCCTGGCCGCTGCCCGTGCCGAAGTTCACCAGCTCGTCCCACGGCTGGTCGCCGGGGGCGTCGCCGTAGTAGAGCGTGGCCGGGCGAGCAGGGGGCAGGTCCGTCAGGCCGGTGTTCCAGCGCGAGTCGTTGACCAGGTTCTCCGGGTCGAAGAACGCCCCGGGGGTGTTCGTCGCGAAGTCCCAGTCGTTGTAGGCGAAGTTGTCGCCCGTGACGAACGGCCAGCCGGAGTTGTGCGGGTCGTCGAGGCCGACGACGTTCCACTCGACGAGACCCATCGGGCCGCGGCCGGCGGTGGCGGCGACGGCCTTGCTCGCGTCCGGGCCGTAGTCGCCCCACGACAGCGAACCGGTCTCCGGGTCGACGTCCAGCTTGAACGGGTTGCGGACGCCCATGACGAAGATCTCGGGGCGGGTGCCCTCGGTGCCCTCCGGGAACAGGTTGCCCTCGGGGATCGTGTACGACCCGTCCTCCTCGACGTGGATCCGCAGGATCTTGCCGCGCAGGTCGTTGGTGTTCCCCGCGCCGCGGCGCGAGTCGAAGCCGGGGTTCATGCCGGGGGCGTCGTTGTTCGGCGCGAAGCCGTTGGCGCCCGGGGTGCCGGCCGGGGTGTTGTCGCCGGTGCCGAGGTACAGGTTGCCGTCGGCGTCCCAGTCGAAGTCGGCGCCCACGTGGCAGCACTGCCCGCGCTGGACCTCGACGTCGAGGATCTGCTGCTCCGAGGCCAGGTCCAGGCCCTCGCCGGTCCACTGGAACCGGGACAGCCGGTTCACGCCGACCCACTGGTCCCAGTAGGACTCGTCCTGGCCGGCCGGCAGCGTGTTCGGCGCCGAGCCCGCGGGGGTGTTCCCGGGCGGGGCGTACACGAGGTACACCCAGTTGTTCTCCTCGAAGTCCGGGTCGATGCCGATGGACTGCAGGCCGTCCTCGGAGTTCGCGTACACCGGGATCGTGTTGGTGATCCGGGTGACGCCGGTCGCCGGGTCGGTCAGCCGGACGTCGCCGTTGCGGGCCGTGTGCAGCACGCGGCCGTCGGGCAGCACCGCGAGGTCGATCGGCTCCCCGACGTCCTTGGTGAGGGTGGTCTTCTCGTAGTTGTCCCAGTCGAGCGCGGCGTCGCCGCCGGGCTCGGCCCCGTGGTCCACGCCGTCGTGGGCCACCACGGGTCCGGCGCCCAGCGCCAGCCCCGTCACGGTGAGCACCCCGGCGAGGGTGAAACCCACCAGTTTCCTGCCGCGCTGCGAGCGCGGCTGCGTACGATCCATGAGTGATGCAGCTCCTTACGGGATCTCGTCACAGAGGTCGGGCTCCTGCGTCGTCCCCACGGTTCGGGAACCCGGCCTCCTCAGCCGACCGGCGGCTCTGCCGGTCGTGGCGCGGTCCCACCTCCTCCCCCTCGAGCGGTGAGCTGATCGTCGTCTGACGGGTGGTGCGGGTGCGGGCGGGGTGCCCGCGGGACGGGTCGCCCCCGGGCGGTCAGCCCAGGGCGACCCACCGGCTGCCGTCGGCCGCGCTGCGCTCGACGGCGTCGAGCACGCGCTGCACGGCGAGTCCCTCGGCGAACGACGGCGACGGGTTCTCGCCCGCCGCGATCGCGCCGACCAGGTCGACGACCTGGTGGGTGAACGCGTGCTCGTAGCCCAGCCCGTGCCCCGCCGGCCACCAGTGGCCGACGTACGCGTGCTGCGGCTCCGTGACCACGATCCGCCGGAACCCCGCGACGGCGGCGTCCTCGGTGGCGTCGTGGAAGTGCAGGACGTTCATGTCCTCGAAGTCGAACGACAGCGACCCGCGGTCGCCGTTGACCTCGAGGCGGATGGCGTTCTTGCGGCCGGTGGCGAACCGGGTGGCCTCGAACACGCCGAGGCCGCCGCCGGAGAGCCGGGCGAGGAACACCGCGGCGTCGTCGACCGTGACCGGCCCGCGCGCGGCGTCGGGGCCGGCGGCGGAGCCGTGCAGACCCGCGAACTCGGCCGCCACGGGGCGCTCGTGCACGAAGGTCTCCAGCAGCCCGGAGACCCCGGTCAGGCGCTCGCCGGTGATGAACTGCGCCAGGTCGACGGCGTGCGAGCCGATGTCGCCCAGCGCGCCGGAGCCGGCCTGCTGCTTGTCGAGCCGCCAGGACAGCGGCGCCTCCGGGTCGGCCAGCCAGTCCTGCAGGTACTGCACGCGCACGTGCCGCACGGTGCCGATCCGGCCGTCCGCCACGAGCTGCCGCGCGAGCTGCACCGCCGGCACCCGCCGGTAGGTGTAGCCCACCATCGACCGCACCCCGCGGGCCGCGGCCGCCTCGGCGGCGGCCACCATGGCCTCCGCCTCCTCGATCGTGTTGGCCAGCGGCTTCTCGCACAGCACGTGCTTGCCGGCCGCCAGCGCGGCCACCGCGATCTCCGCGTGCGTGCGGCCCGGGGTGCAGATGTCGACCAGGTCGACGTCGTCCCGCGCCACGAGCTCCTGCCACGACCCGGCCGTGTCCTGCCAGCCGAGCCGGTCCGCAGCGGCCTTCACCGCGGTGGCGTCCCGGCCGCCCAGCACCCGCATGACGGGCGTGCGGGGCAGGTCGAAGAACCGCGGGGCGGTGCGCCACGCCTGCGAGTGCGCGGCGCCCATGAACGCGTACCCCACCATGCCGACGCCGAGCGGCGCGGCCGTCGTCCCGTCCATCACGAGACCTCCTTGCCTGGGCGGGGGGGGGGGGGGGGGGGGGACACCACAGTTCAGACTCGAGAGCGAAAGGATAGG
>NZ_JBYTEP010000021.1:0-43371 GCF_058792015.1 Cellulomonas sp. EB106-03-03-XG116 | reverse complement strand
TAGGCCTTTTTCCCTCCCCCCCCGAACCCTTTGTTCTTGGGCGGGGTGGCCCCCGGGTGCCCCCCCCCGCGGTCCGGATCAGGACTCGAAGGCCGAGTCGATGTACTGGTCGACGTTGTCCGCCGTGACGACGGGCGCGAACAGCTGGACGGTGCGCGGGACGCCCGAGGACGCCAGGTCGCTCAGCGACTTCTCGTGCGCGACCAGCCGGGCGAGCTTGATGCCGTCCGCCGCCTGGGTCGACGGGTAGATGACCGTGGCCTCGACCACCGACGCGTCGTCCTGGATCTCGCGCATCATGTTCGCCGAGCCGGCGCCGCCGACCAGGAAGAACTCGTCGCGGCCCGCGTTCTCGATGGCGGCCAGGACGCCGACGCCCTGGTCGTCGTCGTGGTTCCAGATCGCGTCGATCTGCGGCGCGGCCTGCAGCAGGTTCGCGGCCGCCTGCTCGCCGCCCTGGACGGTGAAGTCCGCGGCGACCCGGTTGTCGACGTCCAGGCCGCAGTCGTCCAGCGCGTCCGCGAAACCCTGGCTGCGGTCCTGGGTCAGCGGCAGCGAGTCGATGCCGGCGATCTCCGCCACCACCGCGTCCGGGTTGTCGCCGAGCCGCTCGCAGATGTACGTGCCGGCCGACACGCCCATGCCGTAGTTGTCGCCGAGCACGGTGGCGCGGGACGCGAACGGGCTGGAGAACTCGCGGTCGACGTTGATGACCGGGATGCCGGCCTCCATCGCCTTCGTCGCGACGTCGGTGAGCGCCCCGCCGTCGAACGGCAGCAGCACGATCGCGTCGACACCGTCGTTGATGAAGCCCTCGATCTGGCTGATCTGCACGTTGACGTCGTTGGTGCCCTCGGCGACCCGGAGCTCGACGTCCTCGTAGTTCTCGGCCTCCTTCTGCGCGGCCGTGGTGATGGCGCCCATCCAGCCGTGGTCGGCGGCGGGGGCCGAGAAGCCGATGACGACCGTCTCGCCGGCCTCGTCGTTGTCGGACACGGCGACCGGGGCGGCCTCCGCGCCGGTGTCCTCCTCCGCGGGGGCGTTGGAGGTGCAGGCGGCGAGGAACGCGACGGACAGCACGGCGACCGGCGCGAGGACGCGGCCGCGGCGGCGCGTGGTGCGGGTGGTGGACATGGGATCTCCTTCGACGATGTCCGGGGTCGTGCGGGCAGGGTGGGGCGTGCGAGCGGGTGGGACCCGGTCGCGTGGGGGTGGTGGTCGGGGTGGTGCGTCGGTGGCGCGGGGCGCCCCCGGCTAGGTGCGTGCGGTCCGCGGGGTGCGCGAGGTGAACCGCTGCTGCAGGAGGACGGCGACGACGATGATCGCGCCCTTGATCACCTGCTGGACCGAGGAGTCGAGGTTGTTCTGGATGAAGATGTTCGTCAGCGTCTGGAAGATCAGGACGCCGAGCACGGTGCCGACGATCGTGCCCCGGCCGCCGGCGAGCAGGGTCCCGCCGACGACGACCGCGGCGATCGCGTCCAGCTCGTAGAGCAGGCCGTTGGTGGACGAGCCCGCGCCGGTGCGGGCGAGCATCATCACCGCGGCGATGCCGGCGGCCAGGCCGGCGAGGCCGTACAGGTACATCGTGTGCCGCTTGACCGCGATGCCCGCCAGGCGCGCGGCCTCGGGGTTGCCGCCCACCGCGACGGTGCGGCGGCCGAACGTGGTGCGGTTGAGCAGGAACCAGCCGGCGACGGCGACGACCGCGAAGATCCACACGATCTTCGGCACCCCCAGCAGGGTGCCCCGGAAGGTGTCCTCGAACGACTGCACCGAGACCAGCTGCGTCCGGCGCTGGGCGATCAGCTCGGCGAGGCCGCGGGCGGCGACCAGCATGGCGAGCGTCGCGATGAACGCGACCACCCGGCCGTAGGCGATCAGCACGCCGTTGACCAGGCCGGCGCCGAGGCCGACCGCGAGGGCGCAGCCGACCATGACGATCCAGCCGTACTGGTCCGCCATCGACTGCGTCGCGACGGTGGTGGCCCACACCGAGGCGAGGCCGAGCACCGACCCGACGGACAGGTCGATGCCGCCCGCGGTGATCACGAAGGTCATCCCGATGGCCAGCACGCCGACGATGGCGGCGGAGCTGAGGATGACCAGGACGTTGTCGATGCTCGCGAACCGGCTGCCGGCGGTGATGTAGCCGACGACGCAGATCAGGGCGAGCGCGATGACCAGGCCGAGGATCCGGGCGGACCCGGCGCCGGCGGGGCCGCGCCGGGAGCGTCCGTGCTCCCGGGCGACGCGCTCGACGCGCGCGGACTCGTCCGCGGCCGGCGGTGCGGGGGTGGCGCCGGCGGAGCCGGGCGCGGAGGTCGGGCCCGAGGGGGCGCCCGGCGTGCCCGGGGGCGGGGCGGAGAGCTGGTGCTCGCTCACGCGGCACTTCCTTCCATGACGAGGTCGAGCACGGCGTGCTCGTCGATGGCGGTGGCGGGGCCCTCGTGGACGACCCGGCCTTCGGACACGACCAGCACCCGGTCCGACAGACCGAGCACCTCGGGGATCTCGCTGGAGACGACGACCACGGCGGCGCCCTCGTCGGCGAGGCGGCGGACGAGCGCGTAGATCTCGGCGCGGGCGCCGACGTCCACGCCGCGGGTCGGCTCGTCCAGCAGCAGCACCCGGCAGCCGTGCACCAGCCACCGGGCGAGCATCGCCTTCTGCTGGTTGCCGCCGGACAGGGTGCGGATGGCGCGGTCGACGCCGGCGGGGCGCAGGTCGAGGGCCTCGGCCTGCTCCTCGGCGATCCGGCGCTCGGTGCGCTCGTCGAGGAGGCCGCCCTTCGAGAACCGCCCGAACGTCGACAGCGTGATGTTGCGGTAGACCGGCTCGTCGAGCAGCAGGCCCTGGGCCTTGCGCTCCTCGGGCGCCAGGCCGATTCCGGCGCGGACCGCGGCGGTGACGTCGCCCGCGCGCAGCCGCTTCCCGGCGACCTCGACGGTGCCGGCGCTCGCCCGGCGGGCGCCGTAGATCGTCTCGAGGATCTCGGACCGCCCTGAGCCGACCAGCCCCGCGAGGCCGACGATCTCCCCCGCCCGGACCCGGAGGTCCACGCCGGTGAAGGCCCCGCGCAGCGCCAGGCCCCGCACGTCGAGCACGACCGGCGCGTCGGCCGCCAGCTCCTGGCTCGGCGGGAAGGCGTACTCGACGTTCCGGCCGGTCATCAGGCGGATCAGCTCGCGCGTCGGGGTGTCTCGCGCGGGGAGGTCGCGGGCGACCGTGCGGCCGTCCTTGAGCACCGTGATCCGGTCGCCGATCGCGCGGATCTCCTCCATGCGGTGCGAGATGTAGACGATCGCGACGCCCGCGGCCGTGAGCTGGTGCACGACGCGGAACAGGTTCTCCACCTCGTCCGAGTCGAGCACCGCGGAGGGCTCGTCCATGACGATGACGCGGGCGTCGTGCGACAGCGCGCGGGCCATCGAGACGATCTGCTGCGCGGCGGCCGGCAGCGAGCCGACCTCGCGGTGCGGGGAGATCTCCGGGTGCCCGAGCCGGGCCAGGATCTCCCGGGTCCGCCGGCGGGCCTCGCGCCGGCGGGACACGCCGGCGGTCGCGAGCTCGTGGCCGAGGAACACGTTCTCGGCGACGGTCAGGCCGCCGACGACGTCGAGCTCCTGGTACATCGTGGCGACGCCGAGCTTCAGCGCCGCGACCGGGTTCGCGATCGTGACGACCTCGCCGTCGACGAGCACCTCGCCCTCGGTGGGCTGGTGCGCGCCGGCGAGCACCTTGATGAGCGTCGACTTGCCCGCCCCGTTCTGCCCGAGCAGGCAGTGCACCTCGCCCGGCAGCACGTCGAGGTCGACACCGTCCAGGGCGCGGGCGCCGGGGAACTGCTTGACGATGCCCCGCATCTGGAGGAGCGGGGGCCGGTTCGGTGGGTCCACGGTGACCATGTGAGGAACCTATGAGGGACTTTCGTCCCGGGTCAAGCAAAAGTTGCTCCGGGTTTGTCCGAGTTACCCGATCGTGACGAACACAAGTGGGGGGACTTTCTGGTTCACTAGGCGCCATGCAGGACGTCGTGAAGCTCCCACCACGGAACTCAGGGGCCGGAGACCTCTTCCAGCTCCTCCGCGACGGGCGGCCGCGCACCCGCGCCGACCTGGCGGCCGCGACCGGCCAGGGACGCTCCACGATCACCGCGCGCGTCGAGGCCCTCATGTCCGCCGGGCTCATCGCCCCCGCCGGCGAGGCCTCCTCCACCGGCGGCCGCCCGCCCGCGACCTTCGCCTTCGAGCCCAGCGCGCGCGTCGTGCTCGCCGTCGACCTCGGCGCCACCCACGTCCGCCTCGCCATCACCGACCTCGCCTCGCGGGTGCTGGTCGAGGGCGAGGCGCCGCTGGCCATCGCCGACGGGCCGGACGTCGTCCTGCCCTGGGTCGCCGAGCACGGGCGCAAGCTCGTCGCGGAGGCCGGGCGCTCCCTCGACGAGCTCGTGTCCGTCGGCGTGGGCCTGCCCGGCCCCGTCGAGCACGCCACCGGGCGGCCCATCAACCCGCCGATCATGCCGTCCTGGGACGACGCCGACGTCCGCGGCATCCTCTCGGCCGAGCTCGGGGGCGCCGAGGTCCTCGTCGACAACGACGTGAACCTCATGGCCCTCGGCGAGCACCGCTCCGCCTGGCCCGACGTGGACGACATGCTGTTCGTCAAGGTCGCCACCGGCATCGGCTCCGGCATCATCTCCGACGGCGAGCTGCGGCGGGGCGCCCAGGGCGCGGCCGGCGACATCGGCCACATCGCCGTGCCCGGCGCCGAGGACGTCCCGTGCCGCTGCGGCAACCTCGGCTGCCTCGAGGCCGTGGCGTCCGGCCGGGCGCTCGCCGAGCAGCTCAGCCGGGACGGCGCCGAGGCCCGCGGGGGCGCCGACGTGGTCGCGCTCGTGCGGGCCGGCGACCTCGCCGCCGGCCGGGCCGTCCGGCAGGCCGGCCGCGAGATCGGCGGCGTGCTCGCCGCCTGCGTCAGCCTGCTGAACCCGTCGCTGGTCGTGATCGGCGGGGTCGTCGCCGAGGCCGGCGAGCACCTCATCGCCGGCATCCGCGAGGTCGTCTACCAGCGGTCGCTGCCGCTGGCCACGCAGCACCTGCGGATCGTCACGTCCCAGGCGCGCTCGGAGGTCGGGATCCTCGGGGCGTCGGCGATGGCCGTGGACCACGTGCTGTCGCCGGTGGCGATCGACGCGCTGCTGGAGGCGCGGATCGCCTGAGGCGGGGCTGGTCCCGCTCGGCTGGCGGGGCGGCACCCCGGCGATGGCAGGGCGCCGAGTCCTCCACAGGCGACGGGGACGTACGTCGTCCCCAGGACCGGCGACGCGGACCGCTGCGGTGCCGTGGACCCGATCTAGCGTCCGGGCATGCCTCCGGTGTTCCACAGCGACCCGCACCACCCGTCGCTCCGTACCTTCGTCCGCGATCCGTCGCGCGTCACCCACCCGCCCTTGTGGGGGATGCGCGCCGGGCTCGACCTCCAGCGCAGCGCGCGGGTCGCGACCCGCTCGGCACGGACCGTCGACGAGCGACGGGCCGCTTGGCTGCCGTACCGCCTGGTCGACGATCTGCTGCGCGGGCACTGGGCGGCGGACGCGCGCCGGGCCGGCGACTCGGCGCCGCCGACGACGGGGCGGGCGCACCGTGCCTGAGACCCGGGGGCAGGCGGCGGTCACACTCACACTGGTCGTCCCGGGCTTCGTCTACCGCGCGTCGTGGCAGAGCGTCGCGGGGCCCGACCCCGCGCGACCAGACTTCGGCACGCGGGTGCTGCACGCGATGGTCGCCACCGGGGTGTTCGCCGGGGCGTACGCGGCGGCCTTCGGTCCGGTGCTGGCGGCCTACGCGCGCGAGCCGGCCCAGGCCCTCGGGAACGCGCGGGCCGTCGGCCTCGGGTTCGTCGTGCTCGCGATAGCGCTCCCCTGGCTGGCTGCGCGGCTGTGCTTCTGGGTCGTCCGCAGCGACCGGTTCGTGCTCCTCACGGCGCGGACGCCGCCCGCGCTCCGCCGGGGTCGACCGCTGGATCACCCACCGAGCGCGTGGGACCGCGCGTTCGGTGGTGCGCCGCGTGGCTGGGTGCGCGTGCGGTTCGCCGACGGCCGGTGGCTCGGGGGCTGGTACGGGGACCACTCGTTCGCCACCACCCACCCCCATCCTCCCGAACTCGTCGTCGAGGAGGGCTGGGTCGTGGGCGACGACGGGACGTTCAGCGACGTCGTCCACGCCCCGGGCGGCATGGTGATCCGGTGCGCGGACGCGGTCGCCGTGGACTTCCTCCCCTGCCGGCGAGAGGATCGGACCGGGGGTCGCGACGACGACGTGAGGACGGTGCAGCCCCGTGGCTGACGACAACCGACGACGCCCGCCCCTGGTCCGACGCTGGTTCGCCCCCGACGGCGGCTTCTACCGGGGAGTCGGCCCGAACGGCGAGGTCGGGCCCCGCACCGGCCTGCCGCCGAAGACACCGGCGACCGAGGCGGGCATCCGCCGTCAGGAGCGTGAGGCCCGGGAGCGCGCCGAGGCGGAGCGCGCGGCGCAGGCGGACCGCGGCACCGGCTGACCGGCCCGCGGCACGGCGGTCAGGCACCGGCGGACACGGCCGTCAGCAGCCCGCGGTCACCCGTCGCCGGCGGTCGTCCTGCCCTACGCGGCCTCGCCCAGCACCGCCTCGCACACCGCCACCAGCCGCACCCGGAGCGCCTGCGACGCCTCCGCGAACCCGCGTTGCCGCCGCACGTACTCGGCCTTGCCCTCGGGTGTCTCGATCGCGATCGGCGCCAGGCCGTAGGACGACACGTCGTAGGGCGACGCCTGCATGTCGACGGTGCGGATCTCCCGCGCCAGCGCGAACGCGTCCAGCAGCAGGTCGCCCGGGACCGCGGGGCCGAGCTTGAGCGCCCACTTGTACAGGTCCATGTTCGCGTGCAGGCAGCCCGGCTGCTCCATCGCCACCTGGGTCTCGCGGGTCGGCTGGAGGGTGTTCCGCGACACCGCGTCCGGCGTGAAGAACCGGAAGGCGTCGATGTGGGTGCACCGGATCCGGTGCCGCTCGACCACCTCGTCGGTGCCCGCGCCGCCGAGCCGCAGCGGCAGCGGGTGCCGGTGCTCGCCGTCGCCCTCGCGGTATACCATCGCCCACTCGTGCAGCCCGAAGCAGCCGGTCGCGGCAGGGCGGGCGGCCGTGGCGGAGAGCAGGGCGCGGACGTACCGGACCGTGTCGCCGCGATCGGCGAGGAACGCCGCGGCGTCGAGGCCGACCGTGCCGTCCGCGTCCCGGCGGTACCACCGCCAGCCCGCGTGCGGGGCCTCGGCGGCGTCCGCCAGCCCGACCCCGGCGCCCGGGTGCCAGCGGCGGAGCTGGGCGGGCTTGGCCGGGTAGTACTCGAAGAGGAAGTCCTCGATGGCGTGCCGCTCGCCGCCGCGGGCCCGGCGCTCGCGGTGGCCCGCGGTGAGGTCGTCGGCGCGGGCGCCGTGCGCCTCGGCGCGGGCGCGCCAGGTGGACGCGTCGAGCAGCACGTGGCCGGGCGCCGTCGCGCCGACACCCGGCCCGTCGGCGGGCGCGGCCGCGCGGGGCGCGGCACCGGCGGTGACGGTCATGGCGTCCAGGGTAGGCGGCGGCGGGCGCGCAGCCGCCGCTCGGCCCGGCCGGCCGACCTCGCCGGCACGGACAGCACCCCCAGGCAGACCACGACCAGCCCCACCCCGGCCCAGCCGGCCGCGGGCAGCCGCTCGCCCACGACCAGCACCGCGAGCACGGCCGCGACCGCCGGCTCGAGGAGGGTCAGGGTGGTGGCGGTGCTGACCGGCACGCGGGCGAGCCCCCAGCCGAACAGCACGTACCCGGTGAACATCGGGACCAGCGCCATGTACGCGCCCACCCCCGCGTTCCCCCACGACGCGACGAGCGCCCCGCCGGTGACCGCCAGCACCGGGAGGAGCAGCACGCCGCCCACGCCGAACACGGCACCCATCGCCGCGCGCGACGGCACGCCGCCCTGCATCAGCCGGTGCGCGACCCACGAGTACAGCGCGTAGGTGGCGCCCGCGAGCAGCCCGAGCGGCACCCCGCCGAGCGCGCCGGCGGACGAGGCGGCGCCCGGCACGTCCCCGTGCCCGCCGCCGAGCGCCTGCGCCGCGCACAGCAGCACCATGCCGAGCAGCCCGACCGCCGCGCCGGTGAGCCACCGCCGCGACAGCCGACGCCGGTCGACCAGGCGCTCGACGAGCGCGGCCGCGAGCGGCGCCGACCCCAGCGAGACGACGGTGCCGACCGCGACCCCCGCGAGCCGCATCGACGTGTAGAACGCGAGCGGGTAGACGGCCACGGCCGCGGCTCCGAGCAGCACGAGTCCGGCCCGGGCCCGCAGCGCGGCGGCGTGCGCGGCGATCACCCGGCCGGCGACGGCCGCCTGCAGCAGCCCCCCGATCCCCATCGCCGCGGCGCCGATCGCCAGGGGGCCGACCTCCGGGGCGAACGTCGCCGCCGTGCCGGTCGTGCCCCACAGGACCGACGCGGCCAGGACGGCCATCGTCCCGACCCCGGCGCCCCGCACCGCCGCGGACGGCCGGGCGACCGCGCGGTGCACGGTCGCGTCGGGCTCGGCGGTCGCATCGGGCTCGACGGTCGCGCCGGGCTCGGCTCCGGCATGTCCCGCGGTGTCGGCTCGTGGCGCAGCGTCAGCGGCCGCCGCGTCGGCGACGCCGCCTGCAGGCCTCGCGGTCGCCGCAGCAGCCGCGCCCGGCGCGGTGCTCCCGGCGGTCACACCGCGCCCAGCAGGTCGACGGCGAGCGCGCGGGCGCGCCGCAGGCGGCTGTCGTCCCCCTCCAGGCCCGCGCGCGCCATCGCGCCCTCGAGCAGGAACGCCAGGTGCTCGGCGAGCGCCGCGGCCCGGGCCGTGTCCCCGGGCAGGAGGTCGGCGAGGTGGCCGGCGACGATCGCCTCGACGTCCTCCTTGTGACCGCGGACGACCGCGCGGCCCGGGTCGCCGGCGGGCAGCTCGGCGGCGGCGTTGAGCAGGCCGCAGCCGCGGAAGCCGTGGGCGTAGCCGGCGTTCGCGTGGTCGGCGTACGCGTCGAAGACGGCGAGCACCCGTGCCCGGGGGTCGTCGCCGGCCGCGGCGAGCCGCGCGGCGTACAGCCCGAGCCACTCGTCGTGCCGGGCGGCGAGGTACGCCGTCACGAGGTCGGCCTTGGACGCGAAGTTGTTGTAGAGGCTCATCCTGGCGACGCCGGCGTCGGCGGTGATGGTGTCGATGCCGGTCCCGGCGATGCCGTCGGCGTAGAACCGCGCCGCGGCGGCCGCCAGCAGCCGGTCGCGCGCCGGTCGCCGTCGCCCGGCCGCGCCGCCGGACCTCGCTCTCCCGGAGTTCGCACCACCGGGACCCGCACCACCGGACCTCGCACCACCGGGACCCGCACCGTCGCCCCTCGCGCCGCCGGTCCTCGGGTCCCGCGCCTCGGCCACGTCCGCTCCCGCTCGCTCGACTAGGTAGGTCGGTCTACCTACTGGGCTGCAGCATCACACGGCGTCGGCGTAGCTGTCCACCACCGAGACGTCGAGCGCGAACTCCACCGGCGTGGCCCCGAACAGCAGCCGACCCGCCTCGACGGCCGACTCCCGGACGGCCTCGGCGACCCGGTCGGCGACGTCGGCGGGCGTGTGCACCACGATCTCGTCGTGCAGGAAGAAGGCCAGGTGCGGCCGCCCCGGCAGGTCCAGCAGCCGGCGGCGCAGGACGGCCATCCAGCACAGCGCCCACTCGGCCGCGGTCCCCTGGACGACGAAGTTGCGGGTGAACCGCCCCCAGTCGCGGGACCGGCGGCGGGCGTCGCGGGCGTCCTCCGGGGCGGCGCCCTCGGCGGAGGCCGCCTGCCGGGCGGCGAGCCACGCCGCGCTCGGCGCGGGCGAGGACCGGCCCAGCCAGGTCGTCACCTGCTCGCCGCGCTCCCCCGCCCGCGCGGCATCCTCGACGAGCGCCACGGCCCGTGGGTAGGCGCGCCCGAGCTGCGGCATGAGGACGGCGCTGGCGCCGGTGGTCGCCCCGTAGATCGCGCCGAGCATGGCGTACTTGGCCTGCTGCCGGTCGGCGACGATGCCGGCCGCGACGACGGCGGCGTACAGGTCGGCCTGCCGTCCCGCGGCGGCCATGGCGCCGTCGCCGGACATGGCGGCGAGCACGCGGGGCTCGAGCTGCGCGGCGTCCGCGACGACCAGCCGCCGGCCCGGATCGGCCCGCACGGCGTCGCGGACGACCCCGGGGAGCTGCAGCGCGCCGCCCCCGCTGCTGGCCCACCGCCCCGTGACGACCCCGCCCGGGACGTAGTCGGGCCGGAACCGGCCCTCGTGCACCCAGCGGTCCATCCACGCCCAGCCGTTGGCGGACAGCAGCCGGGAGAGCTTCTTGTACTCGAGCAGCGGCTCGCGCACGGGGTGGTCGAGGGCGCGGATCTCGGACGTCCGGGTCGAGGTCACCTCGAGGCCGGCGGCCCGCAGGGCCCGCAGGAGCTCGGGCTGGGAGTCCGGGTTGAGACCCGGCCGGTCCAGCGCCGCCGCCACGCGCTCGGCCAGCGCCGCCAGCCGCTCGGGACGGGCGCCCTCGCGCGGACGCGGGCCGAGCAGCCCGGTCAGCAGCGCGTCGTGCAGGTCGGGCCGGAACGGCAGCCCGTCGTGCCGCATCTCGGCGGCGATGAGGGCGCCGGTGGACTCCGCGGCGAGCAGCAGCCGGAGCCTGCCGTCGTCGCCCGCCTCGGTCAGGGCGGCGAGCTGGCGCGCGAGCTCGGCGGCGACGTCGGGGGCGGCGTCCGGCACCGCCGCCGGGAGGTCGTCGAACAGGCTCGGCGCGTCGGCCTCGTGCGGACCGGTCCCGCCCGCGGCGGACGCGCGGTCCCACGGCCCCTCCGGCTCGCGCGCGAGGGCGGTCCCGGCGCACCGGGTGGACCCGCGCAGGATGGTCCGGCAGAGCCGGAGGTCGTGGGCGCGCTCGACCCGGACGCCCGCGACGAGCAGGTCGGGGTACCAGTGCTCGGTGTCGTCCCAGACCCACCGCGGGTGGTCGGCGGCCTCGCGCTCCGCGACGGCGCGCGCCAGGTCGTCCCCGGCGACCGGTACCGCCGGGCCGACGTCCCCGGCCTCGGCGGCGGCCGCGTCGCGGGCCTCGCGCAGCAGGACACCGCCCGGTCGCTCCGGGTCGACGGCGACGAGGACGAGCGGCACGCGTCCCATTCTCCCCGCCGGGTCCGACATCGGACGCCGCGGCGTCCTACGCTGGCCCGATGACCGAGCAGGCAGACGCACCGGCAGGGCTCCCGGAGCGCGAGACGATCCTCCTGGCGGCCTTCGAGGGCTGGAACGACGCCGGGTCGGCGGCCAGCCAGGCGCTGGAGCACCTGCACGAGGCCTGGGGCGCGGAGCAGGTCGACGAGCTGGACCCGGAGGAGTACCACGACTTCCAGGTGAACCGCCCCGTGGTCGGCGCGGGCGACGACGGGCGCCGCGAGATCACCTGGCCGACGACGGCCGTCGCGGTCGCCACGACGCCGAACGCGCGCCGCCAGGTGGTGCTGGTGCACGGCATCGAGCCGTCGATGCGCTGGCGCCGGTACTGCGGCGAGCTGCTGGACATCGCCGCGGGCCTGCGGGTGACGACCGTGGTGACGCTGGGCGCGCTGCTGGCCGACGTGCCGCACACCCGGCCGATCCCGGTCACCGCGACCAGCGAGGACGAGGCGGTGCGCGAGGCCCTCGACGTGGAGCCGAACTCCTACGAGGGCCCGACGGGCATCGTCGGCGTGCTCCAGCACGAGGCGGCCGCGCGCGGGCTGCGGACGGTGTCGCTGTGGGCCGCGGTGCCGCACTACGTGGCGCACCCGCCGTCGCCCAAGGCCACCCTCGCGCTGCTGCACCGGATCGAGGCGCTCACGGGCGAGCCGATCCCCCTGGGCGACCTGCCCGAGGACGCCGCGGCCTGGCAGGACGGCGTCGACGAGCTCGCGAGCGAGGACTCGGAGATCGCCGAGTACGTGCACCAGCTCGAGGAGGCGAAGGACACCGCCGAGCTGCCGGAGGCGTCCGGCGAGGCGATCGCGCAGGAGTTCGAGCGCTACCTGCGCCGGCGGGACAAGGGCACCGGCGGCTGACGGGCGCTGTGCCGCCCGAACCGGCACCCGGCGGGCGTCCACCCCGCTAGCATCCGCGCATGCGAGCGAGACGGTGGGCGACCACGCTGGTCACGGCGGTGCTGGGTGTCGCGGTCCTGGGGGCCTGCGGCACCCGGGCCGACGGCGGGGACGCGAGCCGCGCCGAGGAGCCCGGAGCGAACGCCACCGCCCGGCCGCCGTCCCCGGCGACCCCGCCGGACGAGGCCGCGCACGCGGCGGCCGACGACGCCGCGGACGACGCCGCCGCCTGCACCGCCTTCGGCGACGTGCTGACGATCGTGGAGAACGCCGACGTGGCGCTGGCGGAGGGCCGGATGGCGACGCAGGAGCAGCGCGGCTGGTACCAGCTGGCGACGCGCGTGCTCGACCGCCTGCCCTCCGGCGGCGGCACCGCCGTGCAGACCGCGATCGGCGCGCTGCAGGAGGCCGCGCCGGCCGTCCCGTCCGGGGCGTCGGCGGAGTCGACCGGCGTGCGCTCCCCCGCCTGGTCGGCGGCCGAGGTCGACCTGGCCGCCGCGTGCGAGGAGATCGGCTCGGCGCCGGCGATCGGCGCGTTCACCGGCGGGTGACGCGACCGGACGCTACAGCCGCACGCCCAGCAGCGCGTTGACCGCGCGGGCCACGATCCCCGGCGCGCCCTCCTCGACCTCGGCCGCGGCGCCGCCCGCCAGCGACGCGTCCGCCCAGGCGTCCACGGCGCGCAGCGCGCGGGGGGCGTCGAGGTCGTCGGCGAGGGCGGCGCGCACCTCGGCCAGCAGGGCGGCGGACGCCGGCCCGCCGTTGCCGGAGACCGCCGAGCGCCACCGGTCGAGCCGGGCCTGCGCGGCGTGCAGGACCTCGTCGGTCCACTCCCAGTCCGACGCGTAGTGGTGGTCGAGGATGGCGAGCCGGACGGCCATGGCGTCGACGCCGTCGGCGCGCAGCTGCGACACGAGCACGAGGTTGCCGAGGGACTTGCTCATCTTCTGCCCGTGCAGCCCGACCATGCCGGTGTGCACGTGGGTGCGGGCGCCCTCGCCGGCGTCGAGCAGCCGGGCGTGCGAGGTGCTCATCTCGTGGTGCGGGAACCGCAGGTCGGAGCCGCCGCCCTGGACGTCGAAGGGCAGGCCGATCCCGTCGCGGGCGATGACGGCGCACTCGATGTGCCAGCCGGGGCGCCCCGCGCCGAGCGCGCTGCCGTCCCACGACGGCTCGCCGGGGCGCGCGGCGCGCCACAGCAGCGGGTCGAGGGCGTCGCGCTTGCCGGGGCGGGCGGGGTCGCCGCCGCGCTCGCCGAACAGCGCGAGCATCTCGGCGCGGTCGAGGCGGGCGACCTGCCCGAACGCCGGGTCCGCGGACAGGTCGGCGTAGACGTCTCCGGCGCCCTGGCCGTGGGCGTCCGGCGCGCCGACGACGTAGGCGGTCCCGGCGGCCAGCATCGCCTCGACGGCCTCGACGACGTCCGGGACGGCCTCGACGGCGCCCGTGTACACGTCCGGCGGCACGACGCCCAGGGCGGTCATGTCCGCGAGGTAGAGCGCGGTCTGGTCGGCCGCGAGCTCGCGCCAGTCGACGCCGGTGGCCTCGGCGCGCTCGAGCAGCGGGTCGTCGACGTCGGTGACGTTGGACGCGTACCGGACGCGCTTGCCCTCGTCGAGCCAGCCGCGGACCAACAGGTCGAACGCGACGTAGGTCGCGGCGTGGCCCATGTGCGTCGCGTCGTACGGGGTGATGCCGCAGACGTAGACGGTGGCGTCCGGCCCCGGTGCCGCCACGACGAGCTCGCCGGTGGAGGTGTCGCGGACGCGGACCGGACCCCCCTGGCCGGGGAGCTGCGGGATCTGCGGGGCGGGCCAGGTGAGCACGGCGTCGAGCGTACCGGCCGCCGCGGGGGGCGGGCGCCCGCGCCGGCGCCGGGGTGACGGACGCCACCGGTCCCCCGTCCGGGTCGCCGGGCGGCGGCGGCGCGTCGGGCGCCGGCCCGCCCGCGGCCCCGGGACAATGCCCGGGTGGAGAGAGCGTGGGTGCACCAGGGCGGCGGCTGGGCCGAGACGGACCCCGACGGGCTGCTGGCCCTGCTGGCGGCGCCGGAGCCGCCGGTCGCGTGGGTGCACGTCGACTCGCTCGACCTGCTGGCCGACGCGGCGCGGCAGGCGGGCGTCCCGGAGTCGGTCGTGCACCGCGCGGTGGCGGACCACGGTCCGGCCGCGCCGGGCGACCCCCGGCGCCCGCAGCTGCGCCGGCTCCCGGGGGGCGGCCGGTACCTGGTGAGCCCGACGCTGGCCTACGACGGGGCCACCCGGGACGTCACCACGGGCGTCTGGGCCGCGCTCGAGGTCGAGGGCGTCACGATCACCGCCGAGGAGGGCCCGGGCGGCCTGCTCGACGAGGTCCGGGACCACCTGTCCGAGGGCGACCACCTGCCGCAGGACCGCGAGAGCCACGTGTTCGCCGCGGTGCTCATGGCCCTCGTGCGGCGGGCCGGGGACGTCGAGATGGGGATCGGCGAGGCGGTCGCCGACGTCGAGCAGCTGGTGTTCAGCCCGCAGGCCGACGATCCCGCCGAGGTGGTCTACGACCTCAAGCGCGAGATCGGCGAGGCGCGTCGCGCGCTGGTGCCGCTGCTGTCGGCGTTCCCGGACCTGGTCGCGGAGCAGGAGGACGCGCAGCGGGAGACGCGCACGATGCGCTGGCTGCGCCGCCTGGACACCGTGCTGACGAAGGTCGACCGGCACCTCGACGCCCACGACGCGCTGCTGGGCGACATGCTGTCCGTGCACCTGTCCCGGGTGTCGGTGCGGCAGAACGAGGACATGCGGAAGATCTCCGCGTGGGCGGCGATCATCGCGGTGCCGACGCTCATCGCCGGGGTGTACGGCATGAACTTCGACCACATGCCCGAGCTGCACTGGCTGCTCGGCTACCCGGCCTCGCTCGTCCTCATGGGCGCGGCCGCGGGCCTGCTGTTCCGGCTCTTCAAGCGCTCCGACTGGCTGTGACCCCGCGCCGGCCGGCCGCGCGTCAGGCGCCGGCCAGCGGGTCGAGCACCCCGGTCAGCAGCAGCAGCGACACGACCACCGCGAGCCCGATCCGGTAGATCACGAACGGCCGGTACGAGTACGTCGACACGATCTTCAGGAACCCGATGATCACGACGTAGCCCACGACGAACGCGATGACCGTCGCGATGAGCGTCGGCAGGACCCCGGGGGTGCCGGCCTCGCCGAAGGTGCCGACGCTCTTGCCGAGCTGGTAGAGCCCCGAGCCGAGGACGGCCGGGATGGCGAGCAGGAACGAGTACCGGGCGGCCGCCGTCCGGCTGTAACCCATGAGGCGGCCGGCGGTGATCGTGCCGCCCGAGCGGGACACGCCCGGGACGAGCGCCATCGCCTGCGCGAGCCCGAAGTACAGCGCGTGCCGCGGGGTCAGGTCGGTCAGCTCCCGGCGGCTGCTCGACCGCCGGTCGGCCCAGTCCAGGATCAGCGCGAACACGGTCAGCGTCAGCACGATCAGCCACAGGTTGCGGAACGGCGCCTCGATCGCGTCCTGGAACAGCAGGCCCAGCACGACGATCGGCACCGAGCCGAGCGCGATGAACCACGCCATCTGCGCGTCGCGGTCCGGAGTGCCGCCCACGGGGGCGCCCGCGCGGGACCGCCAGTCGGTGCCGAGGTCGCCGCGCACCGCGCGCCACCAGTGGGTGCAGATCCGGGCGATGTCCCGCCGGAAGTACAGCAGGACGGCGGTCTCGGTCCCGATCTGCGTGATCGCGGTGAACGCCGCGCCCGGGTCGCCGGAGCCGATCAGCTCGCCCACGATCCGCAGGTGCGCGCTCGACGACACGGGCAGGAACTCGGTGAGGCCCTGGACGAGGCCGAGGACGATCGCCTCCCAGACGCTCATGCGCCGGTGCCGATCGGGGACGGGGTGCTCGGGTGCGCTGCCACGAGGCGCCACGATAGCCGCTGGTCACCCGGGTGCCCGGACGACCCGGCGGCACGGATACCCTCACGGCATGGAACAGCGCCAGCTCGGACGGACCGGCCTGCGGGTCTCGCACCTCGGACTCGGGACGCTGACCTGGAGCAGGGACACCGACGAGCACGACGCCGCCGAGCAGCTCCGCGACTTCGCCGAGGCGGGCGGGACGCTGGTGGACACCTCCGCGTCGTACGCCGACGGCGGCGCCGAGGAGCTGCTGGGGTCGCTGCTCGGGCGCGTGGTCCCCCGCGACGAGGTCGTGCTGTGCACCAAGGCGGGCGTCCGGCGCACGCCGCAGGGCGGGGTGGTCGACGCGTCCCGCGGCGCGCTGCTCGACGGCCTGGACGCCTCGCTGCGCCGGCTCGGCACCGACCACGTCGACCTGTTCCTCGTGCAGACCCCGGACCCGCGCACGCCGCTGACCGAGACGGTGAGCGCGCTGCGCCGGGCGGTCGACTCGGGGCGCGCGCGCTACGTCGGCCTGTCGAACCACGCCGGCTGGCAGGTGGCGCGCGCCGCCACGCTCCTCGGCGACGACCCCGGCCTCGCCGCGGTCGAGGCGGAGTACTCGCTGCTGCAGCGCGGGATCGAGCGCGAGGTGCTGCCCGCGGCGGCGGACCTCGGCGTCGGCGTGCTCGCCTGGTCGCCGCTCGGCCGCGGCGTGCTGACCGGGAAGTACCGGCGCACGGTGCCCGCCGACTCCCGGGCGGCGTCGCCGCACCTCGCCGGGTTCGTCGAGCCGTACCTGGGGTCGGTGGCGGCGGCGGTCGTCGAGGCGGTCGTGATCGCCGCGGACGGCCTCGGCCGCGCGCCGCTCGAGGTCGCCCTCGCCTGGCTGCGGGTGCGCGCGCAGGTCGCCTCGGCGGTGGTGGGCGCGCGGACGCCCGCCCAGCTCCGCGCGTCGCTCGCGGCGGAGGACGTCGAGCTGCCCCCGGAGATCCTGCGTGCGCTGGACGAGGTCAGCGCGCCCGCGACGGGGTACCCCGAGCGCCGCTGAGCGGCCGCCGGCACGGGCCGGGACGCGGCACGGCCGGGGCGCTCGGCGTCAGCGGCTGAGCGCGCCGTCGTCCTCGTCGTCGTCCTCGTACGACTCCTCGGGCAGGTCGTCCGCGTCGTACTCGTCGTCCTGCTCGTCGTCGTCCTCGTGCTCGTCGTCCTCGTCGTCCTCCTCCGCGAGGTAGAACGGCGTGGCCTCCCCGTGCACGGTGCCGAGGGCGTCGTCGTAGACCTCGAACGCGTCCGCGAGCACGTCGTACGCGTCGTCGACCGCGGGGTCGTCCTCGCCCCGCCGGGTCGACACGGCGGTGTAGTGCGCCTCGAGCGCTGCGATGAGGCGGTCCAGTGCCGCGCGCGGGTCGATAGCCATGCGATGACCGTAGCGCCGCACCAGGCACAATGGCACCACGACCCGATCGACAAGGCGGTGGGCATGGCAGGCACGACGCGCTCGGGACGCCCGGGCGGCCCGGAGCAGGCGCGGCAGTACGAGTACCGCGTCCTCACGATCCCCCGGACGACCAGCCGCGGCGACGCCCGCCGGCTGCTCACGGAGCAGGCGGAGTACGGCCGGTGGGAGCTGGCCCGCACCCTCCTGTACGCGGGCGGCGAGCGGAAGGTGTGGCTGCGGCGCCGGATCATCCGGGTCCGCTCCACGCTCGGCGCGCTGGGCGACTGACCGGCGGAGGGCGGCACCCGCGGGTGCCGCCCTCCGCCGTCGCGGGTGCCCGTCCGCCGTCGTCGCGGGTGCCCGTCCGCCGTCGCGCGCGGACGCGTCCGCAGGACGGTCAGGTCCCGCTCACGCCTCGCGCAGCAGCCCGTCCAGCACGCGGACGCCGAACCGCAGGGAGTCCGCGGGCACGCGCTCGTCCACGCCGTGGAACAGCGCGGTGAAGTCGAGGTCGGCCGGCAGCCGGAGCGGCGCGAAGCCGTAGCCCTCGATGCCGAGCCGCGCGAGCGACTTGTTGTCGGTCCCGGCGGACAGCATGTACGGCAGCACGACGGCCTCGGGGTCCTGCGCGCGCAGCACGTCGGTCATCGTGTCGACGAGCGCGCCCGTCGCGGGCACCTCGAGGCCGATGTCGAGGTGCTCGGGCTCCACGCGCACGTGCGGGCCGGCGAGCTCGCGGACCTTCGCGAGCACGTCCTCGTGGTCGCCGGGCAGCGGGCGGACGTCGACGGTCGCCGTGGCGCGGCCCGGGATGACGTTCGTCTTGTACCCGGCGTGCAGCTGGGTCGGGTTGGCGAGCGTGCGGATCGACGACCCGACGAACCGCCGCGCCGGGCCGAGCGCGCCGATCAGCCGGTCGATCGCCAGCGGGTCGTCCACGTCGAGCGGCAGGCCGGTGAGGTCGGCGACGCCCTCCAGCAGCGCGAGCACCGTGGGGGTGAGCCGGGTGTCCCACTGGTGGGCGCCGATCCGGGCGATCGCGCCGGCGAGCTCGGTCACCGCGTTGTCGGGGTTGACCGCCGAGCCGTGGCCCGCGGTGCCGTCCGCGACCAGCCGGAGCCAGGCGATGCCCTTCTCCGCGGTCTGCAGCAGGTAGGCGCGGCGGCCGTGGACGTCGACGGAGAACCCGCCGACCTCGGACACCGCCTCGGTGGCGCCCTCGAACAGGTCGGGGCGGTGGTCGACGAGGTGCCGGGCGCCGTACCTGCCGCCGGCCTCCTCGTCGGCGAACATGGCGACGACGACGTCCCGGGCCGGCTTGCGGCCGTCGCGGACCATCTGGCGGACGACCGCCAGGATCATCGCGTCCATGCCCTTCATGTCCACGGCGCCGCGGCCCCAGACCATGCCGTCGAACTCCTCGCCGGCGAACGGGTCGACCTTCCAGTCCTTCGCCTCGGCGGGGACGACGTCGGTGTGCCCGTGCAGCACCAGCGCGGGACGGCTGCTGTCCTCCCCCGCCAGGCGCACGACGACGTTCGCGCGGCCCGGGGCGGACTCGATCAGCTCGGGGTCGAGGCCGACCTCGTGCAGCAGGGTCATCACGTGCTCGGCGGCGGAGCGCTCGCCGGGGCCGGAGCCGTCGCCGTAGTTCGAGGTGTCGAACCGGATGAGCTCCTGCGCGATCCGCACGACCTCGCCCTCGGCCGCCGAGGTGTCGTGCTGGCCGGCGGACGGGGTGGCGGGTGCGTCGCTCATGCCCCCACGCTACCGGCCGCGCGGGCGCGCCGAGGCCGGGGGTCCACAGGCGGACCCCCGGCCCCGGCGGGGCGCTCCGGCCGAGTTCAGGCCGAGGTCAGGCCCCGGCGGGCGAGCAGCGGGGCGATCTCCGGGTCGCGGCCGCGCAGGTCGCGGAACGCCTGCATCGGGTCGACCGAGCCGCCGCGCGAGAGCAGCCGCGCGCGGAAGGTGTCGCCGTTCTCCCGGCGCAGGCCGCCGTTCTCCTCGAACCAGGTCACGGTGTCGGCGTCCAGCACCTCGGACCAGATGTACGAGTAGTACCCGGCCGAGTACCCGCCGCCGAACACGTGGTTGAAGTACGTGGTCCGGTACCGCGGCGGGACCGGCGCGAAGGCGATGCCCGCGCGCTCCAGGGCGGCGGCCTCGAACGGCTCCACCTCGGCGACGTCGGTCGGGACGTCCTCGGGCGCGAGCCGGTACCAGGCCTGGTCGAGCAGCGCCGCGGCGAGGTACTCGGTCGTGGCGAAGCCCTCGCCGTCCTGGCGGGCGGCGATGAGGGTGTCCACCCACTCCTGCGGCATCGGCTCGCCGGTGACGTGGTGCACGGCGTACGCGCGCAGGACCGACGGCTCCCAGGCCCACATCTCGTTGACCTGCGACGGGTACTCGACGAAGTCGCGCGGCACGTCGGTGCCGGACTGCGACGGGTACCGCACCGCGGAGAACAGGCCGTGCAGCGCGTGGCCGAACTCGTGGAACAGGGTGATGACCTCGTCCCAGGTCAGCAGCGTCGGCTGACCCGCCGGCGGCTTCGGGATGTTGAGGTTGTTCACGACGACCGGCGCCTCGCCGAGCAGGGTCGACTGGTCGACCAGGTTGTTCATCCACGCGCCGCCGCGCTTGGAGTCGCGGGTCCAGTAGTCGCCGAGGAACAGCCCCAGCCCGGTGCCGTCGGCGTCGGTCACCTCGAAGACCCGGACGTCCGGGTGGTAGCCGACCAGGTCGGCGCGCTCGGTGAAGGTCAGCCCGTAGAGCTCGCCGGCGGCGCGGAACACGCCGTCGTGCAGCACGCGGTCGAGCTCCAGGTACGGGCGCAGGGACGAGTCGTCGAGCGAGCGGCGCTCCTTGCGGACCTGCTCGGCGTAGTACGCCCAGTCCCAGGCCTCCAGGGTCGCGCCGGGGACGTCGCGGCGCAGCGCCTCCTCGAGGTCGGCGGCCTCGGCGCGGGCGTTCGCGACGGCGGCGGGCGCCAGGCGGCCGAGGATGTCGGCGACGGCCTCGGGGGTCTTCGCGGTCGCGTCCTCGGCGATGTACGCCGCGTGGTGCGGGTACCCGAGCAGGCGGGCGCGCTCGGCGCGCAGCCGCGCGAGCGACAGCAGCGTGGCGCGGGTGTCGTGCTCGCCCCCGCGGCCGCCCCGGCGCACCGACGCGGTGTGCAGCCGCTCGCGCAGGGCGCGGTCGGACAGCTGGGCCAGCGCGGGCTGCTGGGTCGGCAGGATGAGGTCGAGCAGCCAGGCGCCCTCGTGGCCGCGGCGGGCGGCGGCCTCGGCGGCGGCGGCCCGGGCGTCCTCGGGCAGGCCGGCGAGCTCGGCGGCGTCGGTGACGAGCACCGCGGAGTCGTTGGTCTCGGCGAGCAGCAGCCGGCCGAACACGGTCTCCAGCCGGGTGATCTCGGCGTTGAGCTCGCGGAGCCGGGCCTGGGCGTCGTCGTCGAGCCGCACGCCGGCGCGGACGAACTGGGTGTGCTGGCGGTGCAGCAGCCACGCGGTGTCGGGTGCGAGCTCCAGGTCCCCGGCCTCGGCAGCCTCGCGCAGCGCCTCCAGGCGCGCGAACAGCCGGCGGTCCAGGTAGATGGCGTCGCTGTGCGCGGCCAGCAGCGGCGCGACCTCCTCCTCGAGCGCCTCGAGCCCGGGGGTCGAGTCGGCCGAGGACTGGTTGAAGAACACGATGGCCGCGCGGTGCAGCAGCCGGCCGGAGCGCTCGAGCGCGTCCAGGGTGTTCTCGACGGTGGGCGCGTCGGTCGACGCGGCGATGGCCTCGACCTCCGCGCGCTGCTCCGCCATGCCGGCGAGCAGCGCAGGGCGGTGGTGCTCCTCGCGGATCGCGGTGAAGTCGGGCAGGCCGTACGGCAGCGAGGACGGGGCGGCGAACGGGTTGTCCGCGTCCAGCGTGGGGGTGCTCATGCCCGCCATCATCTCCCGTTGCCCGAGGCAGCCGCCTCGGAGCGCTCGCCGACACGCCGGGGCCGGGCGTCGGACGCGAGCAGGCTGCCCACCCACTCGTCGCGCCGGACGCCGCGCTGCACGCCGCCCAGCCGCAGCTCCCCCTCGACCCGGAACCCGGCCCGCTCGGCGACCGCGCGCGAGGGGCCGTTGCCCACGAACGCGCGCCAGAACACCCGGACCAGCCCGAGCCGGCCGAACGCCGCGTCGAGCACCAGCTCGACGGACCGGGACATCACGCCGCGGCCCCGCGCCCCGGGCGCCAGCCAGTAGCCGATCTCGGCGGAGCCGGTGCCCTCCATGCCGAGTCCGACCATGCCGAGCACCGTGTCGTCGGCGGCGTCGCGCACCGCCCAGTTGAGCGTGGTCCCGCGCGCCCAGCCGTCGGCGACGTACCCGGTGACGAAGGACTCGGCGTCCTCGCGCGTGTACGGGCTCGGCACGGTCGTCCACTCCTGGATCGCCGGGTCCTGGCAGAGCGCGTCGATCCGGTCGACGTCCGCGGGGCCCGGCGCGCGCAGGACGACGACGCCGTCGGTCAGCTCGAAGGTCTCCATCGGCCCACCCTGCCACGGGTGGACCGCCCGGGTCGCCCCCTTTCGCCCGTCGCCGCTGGTCAGGCCGCCAGCACGACGCCGGGGTCCGCCACGGGCAGGTCGTGTGCCGCGCCGACGCCCGCGTGGTAGAGCCGGCCCGCGTGCGTCGCGAGCCCCGCCGCCAGGGCCGGGTCGGCCGCCAGCGCCTCGCGCCAGCCGCGGGACGCGAGGGCGGTCAGGTAGGGCAGCGTGGCGTTCGTCAGCGCCTGCGTGGACGTGACCGGCACGGCGCCGGGCATGTTGGCGACGCAGTAGAACACCGCGTCGTGCACGGCGAACGTCGGGTCGTCGTGCGTGGTCGGCCGGGTGGACTCGAAGCAGCCGCCCTGGTCGACCGCCACGTCGACGAGCACCGAGCCCGGCCGCATCGTCGCGACCATGTCGTCGGTGACCAGCTTCGGCGCGCGGGCGCCCGGGACCAGCACGGCCCCGACGACCAGGTCGGCCTCGGCCACCGCCTCGCGGAGGGCGTACGCGGAGGACGCGAGGGTCCGCACCCGCCCGCCGAACGCCGTGTCGAGCTCGCGCAGCCGCGGGACCGACAGGTCGAGCACCGTGACGTCGGCGCGCATCCCCAGGGCGACCTCCGCCGCGTGCTGCCCCGCGACGCCGCCGCCGATCACGACGACCCGCCCCGGCGCGACGCCCGGGACGCCGCCGAGCAGCCGGCCGGACCCGCCGGCGCTGCGCATCAGGTGGTAGGCGCCGACCTGCGCGGCGAGCCGGCCCGCCACCTCGCTCATGGGCGCGAGCAGCGGCAGCGAGCGGTCCGGGAGCTGGACGGTCTCGTAGGCGACGGCCGTGGTGCCGGCCGCGAGCAGCGCGTCGGTCTGCCGGCGGTCGGCCGCGAGGTGCAGGTAGGTGAACAGCACGAGGTCGTCCCGCAGGTACCCGTACTCGGACGGCACCGGCTCCTTGACCTTGCACACCAGGTCGGCCTCGCCCCAGACGCGCGCGGCCTCGGCGACCACGGTCGCGCCGGCGGCGGCGTACTGCTCGTCGGTGATCGCGGAGCCGCGCCCGGCGCCGGCCTGCACCAGCACCTCGTGCCCGGCGGCGGCCAGCTGGTGCACCCCGGCGGGGGTGATGGCGACCCGGTACTCGTGGTTCTTGACCTCGGCGGGGATCCCGACCCTCATCGCAGCCTCCTGGGGCGTCGCGCGGCGTGCGGGGCCGGTGCGGCGCCCGTCGGGTTCCAGCGTGAACTTCGCGGTGTTTCCGCGGCGTGACGGCGCGTATCGGTTCGTTACGCTCAGCATATGGCCGAACATCCTGCGGTGCCCGGTGCGACGTCGGTCACACCGCCGAACGATCTTCGACCCGCTCCCCTCGACGCGGTCGACCGGCAGCTGGTCCGGCTGCTCCAGGAGGACGGCCGCCTCGCCAACAACGCGCTCGCCGCCGCCGTGGGGATCGCGCCGTCGACCTGCCTGGCGCGCGTCCGGGCGCTGCGCCGGGCCGGGGTCATCCGCGGGTTCCACGCGGACGTCGACCCCCAGGCCCTCGGCCGGGGCCTGCGGGCCATGGTCGCGGTCCGGATGGCAGCGGGCTCCCGGGCCACCCTGGAGCCCTTCGCCCGGGCGGTCGCCGCGCGGCCGGAGGTGCTGGACGTGTACTTCCTCGCGGGCGCCGACGACTTCCTGCTGCACGTCGCGGTGCGTGACACCGACGAGCTGCGCCGGTTCGTCGTGGAGCGGCTGAGCGACCGGCCGGACGTCGCGTCGACCGAGACCAGCCTGGTGTTCGACCACCTCCGGGGTGCGGTGGGCTGACCGCCGGCCGCGGCCGCTCAGCCGCCGAGCAGGTCCCCGACCCGGGCCCAGTCGCGCACCCGGGCCAGCGCGCGCTCGACCTCGCGCGCGGCGGGACGCCGGCCGCCGCCGTGGTGCCAGGCCCAGAGCGCGGCCTCGGTTCCGCGGGCGACCGCCCACCGCGCGGCGCCCGCGGCGTCCAGCCCGGCGCGGTCGGCGACGAGGAGGAGCCGGGCGCGCAGGACGCGCACCGGGTCGCCGGTGCGCCAGGGGTCCGCGACCTGCTCGAGCAGCGGCCAGACGTCGTAGGCGGGGTCCCCGGTGAGCGCCTTCGGGTCGATGGCGACCCACCGGGCTCCCCCGCCGGTCCCGGCCAGCAGCAGGTTGCCCGGGTTGTAGTCGCCGTGCAGCGTGACGGACTGCGCCGGGCCGCCCGCGCCGCGCAGCACCGCCGACGCGGCCCGCAGCAGGCCCGGGTCGAGCGGCACCCCGCCCCGCGCCGCGCGGACCGCCCGCTCGTCCGCCACGTCCGCCAGCCCTCGCGCGACGTCCGCCAGCGCGGGCAGCCCCGCGGGGGGCGGCGCGGCGTGCAGGGCGCGCAGCACGTCCGCCGCCGCGGCCAGCCGGCGGTCCGCGGGCGCCCGGACCGCGCGCAGCGGGGTGCCCGGCCGCACCCTCCCGAGCAGCAGCGCCCAGTCGCCGGCGTGTGCGTCGACCAGGGGCACCGCGCCGGGCCCGCCCCACGCCCGCAGGACCGCGACCTCGTCCCGGGCCTCGTCGTGCGGGAACGACACCTTGAGCACCAGGTCGCGGCCGGCGGCGTCGCGGGCGGGCGCGCACCAGGACGCCGAGCCCGACGGGAACGGATCGCCCAGGACCAGGCCCCAGCGGCGGACCGCGCGGTCCACCAGCGACGGCAGCCGGCCGAGCCAGGCCGCGCCCTCCGGGGTGCGCCCCGCCCCCTGCACCACGGCCGCCGGCAGCGCCGGCGACCGCGGCCCGGCACGGCGCGCCTCCCCCGGCCGCGCTGCGTCGCTGACGAGGATCGGGTCGGCGTCGGGCGGCACGCGCGCCAGGCTACCGACCCGCCCGCGCCCGCCGCGTCGAGGGAGGCCGCCGCATGGACACCTACCGCAAGCGCCGCGCGGGCGCGCCCCCGGGGTTCTTCGCCTGCGAGGCCGCCGGGCTGCGGTGGCTCCGGGTGCGCGGCGGCGCCCCGGTCGTCGAGGTGCTCGGGGTCGGCCCCGACCACCTGGACCTCCCGGCGCTCACCGAGGTGCCGCCGAGCCGCCGGGCGGCGCGCGAGCTGGGCCGCGGCCTGGCGGTCACCCACGACGCCGGCGCGCGCCGGTTCGGCAGCCCGCCGGACGGGTGGCAGGGCGACGGGTTCTTCGGCCCGCTCGACCAGCCCCTGCCCATGCCGGCGGGCGACCACGAGCGCTGGGGCGCGTTCCTCGCGGACTGCCGCCTCGACCCGCTGGCCGCGGCCGCCGAGCGCCGCCGGGCGCTGGGTCCGGACGACGTCGCGCTGCTGCGCCGGCTCGCGGACCGGCTCCGGTCGGGCGAGCTCGACGACGACGACCCGCCCGCGCGGCTGCACGGCGACCTCTGGTCCGGCAACGTGCTGTGGACGCCGACGGGGGCCACGCTGATCGACCCGGCCGCCCACGGCGGCCACCGGGAGTCGGACCTGGCGATGCTCGCGCTGTTCGGGTTCCCGCACCTCGCGGACGTGCTCGACGCCTACCAGGAGGTGCACCCGCTGCGCCGCGGGTGGCAGCACCGCGTCGCCCTGCACCAGGTGTACCCGGTGGGCATGCACGCCGTGCTGTTCGGCGGCGGCTACGCCGCGCAGCTGCGCCGGCTCGCGGCGCCCTACGCCTGACGGCCGTGCGTGCGCCCGGCGGGGCCCTGGGCCCCGCCCGGGCGGGTCAGCACCTGTACGCCACCGTCCGCCGCGCCCGCTTGTCCTTCTCCCGCGCGACCTGATCCGCCCCGGCCTCGTTGAGGGCCGTCGGTGACGAGCCACCCGTCCCGCGTCCGTCCACCCCTCACGAGGGGCGCGTGCTCCGCGTCCGGGCCGGTCCCTCCGCGGCGGGATGCTGCACCGCCGCGCGGACCGGGAGCTCTCAGTCTCACCGTGTCCAGCGCGGCGGCGCCAGCGTTTATTCCGGTCAGCCCACCGGGTCGGTGGTCATGCGGACCGTGAGGGTCACCTCGGTGCCCGCCTCGACGGTGCCGGAGGTGGGGTCCTGCGTGACGACGACCCACTGGGTCGGGTCGTCGATCGGCCGGCCCTGGCCGGACGCGTCGGCGGCCTGGACCTCGAGGCCGCGGGCCTCGAGCGTCTCCTGCGCGGTCGCGAGCAGCAGGTTGGTCTGGTCGATGACCTGGACGTCCTGGGTCTCGGCGGCCGAGGTGGTGGTGTCGTCGGACGCGGAGCCCGCCGACGTGCTGGCCTCGCCGGAGGCGCAGGCGGCGAGCAGGGAGACCGTCGCGACGGCGGCGGCGGCCACGCTGAGGGTGCGCGTGGTCCGGCGACCGGCTCGGGCGATGGACATGTTCATCGGGGGCCCTCCTGGGCTGTTGCGGTGCGTCTCGGACCGCGGTCCCCGGGGTCGCCGGTCGCCGCGGAGGGCGCGGGACGGGCGAACGCGCCGCGCTGCGGCTCGCAGGCGGCCGTCGTCGGCAGTCGAGCGGCCGCCCGGGACGTGCCCCGGCGGGCGACGCGCCCTCGGCCCACAGCCTACGCCTGTCGTGCGACAGGTTACGTCCGTATTTCGGGGTTCTGTGACGCAGCCACCAGCGGCGACGCCCGGACGGCCCAGGCATTCACCCGCGCGCGCCGCCCGGGCGGGTGCCGGCCCCCGCCCGCGTCAGGGCGTGAGCGCCGCCTCCTCCGGCTCGGACAGGGACAGCACGGCGCCCACGACGCCCGGCACCGCGGTGACCTGGCGCTCGACCGAGGCGAGGACGTGCGACGCCTCGTCCTCGGCGAGGTTGCCCGCCAGGTCGACGGCGCCGACCAGGAACAGCTGCCGCGCGCCGACGACCTCGAGCCGCAGCTGGGTCACGCGCGCGACCTCGGGCATCGCGAGCAGCGCGCGGACCGCCGCGCCCTGCAGCGCGGGGTCGGCCGTCTCGCCGACGAGGAACCGGCGGTTGCGGTCGATCAGCAGGACGGCCACGACGCCGAGCAGCACCCCGACGAGGATCGACCCGACCGCGTCCGGCACCGGCGACCCGGTGACCTGGTGCAGGGCGATGCCGGTCCCCGCGATCACGATGCCGACGAGCGCCGCCGCGTCCTCGAAGAACACGGCGCGGACCGTCGGGTCGGAGGTGGCGAGCACGTGGTCCCACAGGTCCATGTCCCGGCGCGCCGCCGCGCCCCGCGCCTGCCGCCACGCCTGCAGGAAGGACGTCCCCTCGAGCAGGAACGCGAGGCCGAGCACCACGTAGGCGACGACGAACGACGAGGCGGGCTCCGGGTCCAGCAGCTCCTGGATGCCGTGCGTGATCGACACGCCCGCCCCGACGGCGAACAGGCCGATCGCCGCGAACAGCGACCACACGTAGACCTCGCGCCCGTAGCCGAGCGGGTGCGCGCGGTCCGGCGCCCGGGCCGAGCGCCGCTGGGCGACCAGCAGGAACACCTCGTTCCCGGTGTCCGCCCAGGAGTGGGCGGCCTCCGCGAGCATCGAGGCCGCGCCGGTGAGCACCGCCGCGACCGTCTTCGCGACCGCGATCAGCGCGTTGGCGGCGAAGGCGACGACGACGGTGAGGGTGCTCTCGGCGTGGCCGTCCCCGGACGCGCGCGGGCCGTCCGGCGTCGTGACGGGGCTGGTCATGGTCCCGGACTAGCACAGCGCGAGTCGCCCCGCACGGGCGGGTGGCGCCGTGCGCGCCCGGCAGGACGGCGCGTCGGCGTCGCGTCTAGGCTCGTCGCGATGCCCGCACCCGACGCCACCCCCGAGCCCGCCGAGGCCGCGCCGCCGGTCCGTCCCGCCCGCCCTGCGCGCCCCGCGCGCCCCGGCCGACGCCGCCGCTGGCTGCTGCACGGCCTGCTCGCGCTCGTCGCGCTGCTCGCGGCGCTCGTGTTCGGGGTGACGACCGCGACGGCGCAGTCGAGCCTCGGCCCGCACGAGGCGCGGTACGACGTCACGACGGACGCGACGGTGACGATCGACGTCGGTCCGCTCGGCACCCTGCAGATCGACTCGCCGCTACCGCTCGGGCTCGGCGCGCGGGTCACCGTCGAGGAGATCCCCGCCGACGTCGACGCGCTGCACGGGATCGACACCCTCCAGGCGCTCACCGGCGACCTCAACTCCTACCTGCAGTTCTTCACCGGGCCGCAGGCGACCATCGAGGACGCGGCACGCGCGCTCGTCGCGAACGCCCTGTGGCGCACCCTGGGCGGGCTCGTCGTGCTCGTCGCGCTCTGGTTCGCGGGGCGCTGGCTGCTCGGGCCGGGGCGGCGCGAGGAGCTGGCCGGCCGCCTGGCGCCGCACACCGCGCAGCTGACCGCGGGCGGCCTCGCGGTCGTGCTCGTCGGCACCCTGGTCACCGCGAGCGAGCGCGGCGACGCCGCGGAGCGCACCGCGTCGCAGACCGCGTCGGCCGTGTTCGACGGGACGCCGCTCGAGGGCGCGCGGATCACCGGGCGGCTCGGCGGCATCGTCGACACCTACGGCGGGCTGGTCGTCAAGGCGTTCCAGGAGAACGAGGAGTTCTACGACCGGGCCGACGACTCCCTCGTCGCGGCGTGGGGGGACTGGGAGGCGCGCCGGGACGCGCGCGACGTCGACGGGGACGACGGCGACGCCACGGGCGACGACGCCCCGGCGGCGACCGCGGGGCCGACGGCCGGGACGTCGGCCGGCCCGACGGCGGACCCCGGGGAGCCGACCGGAGAGGAGGCGGAGCCGCTCACGCTCCTGGTCATCTCCGACCTGCACTGCAACGTCGGCATGGCCCCGCTCATCACCTCGCTCGCCGAGATGTCCGGCGCGCAGGTCGTCCTCGACGCGGGCGACACCACGATGAACGGGACGTCCGTCGAGCAGTACTGCGTCACGACGTTCGCGCGGGCGATCCCCGACGGCGTCGACCTCGTCACCGCGCCGGGCAACCACGACTCCGCGGAGACCACCGCGCAGTACGCGCGCGCCGGGGCGACCGTGCTCGACGGCGGCGTCATCGACGTGCGCGGCATGCGGATCCTCGGCGACCACGACCCGAAGGCCACCCGGCTGATCCAGACGCAGACCCAGGACGAGTCGTACGCCGAGGTGGGCGCCCGGCTGTCCGAGGTCGCCTGCGACGACTCCGACGGCGTCGACCTCGTGCTGTTCCACAACCCGCGGACGGCCCCGGCCATGCTCGCCGACGGCTGCGTGCCGGCCCTCGTGTCCGGGCACATGCACACCCGCACGGACCCGGAGCAGATCGGCGAGGGCATCCGGTACATCTCGTCGTCGACCGCGGGCGCCCAGGAGAACGAGCCCCGGATCGGCCCGCTCAAGGGCACCGCCGAGATGACGCTGCTCCGCTGGGACCCGACGAGCCGCGAGATCCTCGACTGGCAGCTGGTGGAGATCGGCACGGACGCGAGCGCGGTCGTGCACGACCCGGAGCGCTGGCCCGCCGTCGTCCCGGTCCCCGACGAGGAGGACGACGCCGAGCCCGGGTCCGGGCCGTCGGCGACGCCCACCGGCGGGGCCACGGAGCCCGCGGCGGGCTGACGCCGCCCGGGCCGGCGCCGCCCGGGGGGCGCCGCGTCCCCGTCTCCGACACCTCCGTCCGGACGCTGAGACGGGTCGCGCGGATCCGTGCGACCCGCGGTGCCCCGTGCCACACTCGCCACCATGACCTCCGCGCTCCCCACGTGCCGCACCCTGCGGCGCGCCTGCGCGTGTCCGCTCTGTCGGGCCTGACCGCCTCCCCCTGCCGTCAGATCCACGCGGGACGTCGTCGTCCCGCCCCGCCGCCCGCGAGCGGCGGACCCCCGAGGAGCACCCCCGTGAGCGTCCTGACCCCTGCCACGTCCGCCCGTCCCGCCGCGCACCCCGCCGGCACCGCCCCGGCGCACGCCGCCGACCTGCCCAGCCAGGCCGACCTGCGCCGGTTCGAGGAGCTGCTGGCCGCCCTGCCCCTGACCCCCGCCGTCGTCGTCGACCTGCCCGGGCGGCGTCTGGTGGTCGACGGCCAGGACGTGGACCTGACCCGCCAGGAGTTCGACCTCGTGGCGTACCTGGCGCGGTCGGCCGGGCGGGTCGTCACGCGCGACGAGCTGTACGACGGCGCCTGGCGCAGCCACGACCTGTCCGACCGCACCCGCACCGTCGACGTGCACGTCCGCCGGGTGCGGGCCAAGTCGGGGCTCGACGGGCTGATCGCGACGGTGCGCGGCGTCGGGTACCGGCTCAACGCCCTGGACGGCCTGCGCGTCGAGGCCTGAGGCGTCGGGCGGGCCCGTTCCTGTGGCGGGCCGGGCGCCGGCGGGTGACGCTGGCGCTCGGAACACCGCCGCACCGCCAGGAGGTCCCCGTGGCCCACGCCGACGACGACCGGACGAGCACCGCACGTGCCGACGCACCCGAGCCGGACGACCCGCGCAAGCCCGACTCACCGGACGACCTGACCACGCGGTCGTGGCGGTACGTGCTGCGCACCACGATCCGCGAGTTCAACCACGACCAGTGCACCGACCTCGCCGCCGCGCTCACGTACTACGCGGTGCTGGCGATCGCCCCGGGCCTGCTGGCCGTGGTGTCGATCCTCGGCCTGGTCGGCGACGGGCAGCAGCTCGTCGAGGACCTGGTGTCGACGGCGACGGGGATCGTCGGCCAGGACAGCGCCGAGAACACGCTGCAGCCGATCCTGGAGAACCTCACCAACTCCCCCGGCGCCGGCCTGACGTTCATCGTCTCGCTGGTCGTCGCGCTGTGGTCGGCGTCCGGGTACGTGAACGCCTTCAGCCGCGGCATCAACCGGGTCTACGAGATCGACGAGGGCCGCCCGATCTGGAAGCTGCGCCCCGTCCTCCTCCTGGTCACGCTGGTGCTGGTGCTGTTCGCCGTGGTGATCGTCGTGGCCGTCGTGCTCTCGGGCGGCATCGCGGAGAGCGTCGGCGACGCCATCGGCCTGAGCTCGGCCGCCGTGACCGCCTGGAACATCGCCAAGTGGCCCGTCGTGCTGCTGCTCGTGATCGTCGCGATCGCGATCCTGTACTACTTCACGCCGAACGTCCGGCAGCCGAAGTTCCGCTGGATGAGCGTCGGCGCGCTGGTGGCGGTCGTGGTGTGGATCCTGGCGTCGCTCGGCTTCGGGTTCTACGTCGCGAACTTCGGGTCGTACGGCAGCACCTACGGCTCGCTCGCCGGCGCCATCGTGCTGCTCCTGTGGCTGTGGATCACCAACCTCGCGCTGCTGTTCGGCGCGGAGCTGGACGCCGAGGTCGAGCGCGGCCGCGAGCTCCAGGGCGGGATCGAGGCCGAGCGCACCATCCAGCTGCCGCCGCGCGACACCCGCGCCAGCGACAAGAAGCGCGCCAAGGCCGAGGAGGATGTCCGCCGCGGCCGGCTGATCCGCGAGCAGCGCCGGACCCGGCCGCCCCGCTGAGCCGGGCGGGCAGGACGCGGCCGGGCACGCACGACGCGTGCCCGGCCGGTCCGGCGCGCGGTCCGGCGGCCACCGCGCTCAGGAAGGCGTGACGCCGGCGACGTCGAGCAGGTCCGCCAGCCCGCCGATCGTGCGCGCGCCGTCGCCGCCCGGCAGCACGGGCACGGGCCCGGTGCCCCACGCGGGCACGCTCGTGAGGAACGACGCGGGGTCGTGCCGCATCAGCCCGATGATCGTCTCGGCGACCAGCCGGCTGCCCACGGGGCCGAGCGAGTTCCCCGAGGTCAGGACCTCGGCCTCCTTCAGGACGTAGTACCAGAGCGGCGTGCGCCCGGAGAGCTCGGGGCTGGTGAGCGCGGACCGGACGCCCGCCGGGGCCCCGCGGAGCAGCTCGGCGCGGGTCAGCGGTCGGATCCGCAGCGCGCGGGCCACGGCCTCCCCCGTCGGCACGCCGAGCAGGTAGCCGCGCAGCAGGTTCCGCTTGGCGAGGTGCTCCTGGATGCCGGCGAGGTCCCGCGGCTCGTTGCGCATCACCGACAGGTCGTCGGCGAGCTGGGTGTCGATCGCGCGGGCGAAGTGCCGCGGGTCCGGGTCGGCCTTGTCGACGAACCGGTCCCACTCGATCGCCCAGTTCTCCGGCAGCGCCTGCGCGCCGCCGATGAAGCCCCCGCGCCCCGTGAACTGGAACAGCTGCTCCAGCGTGGCCCGCGGCGCGACGAAGCCGGGGTCGCCGAAGTTCCGGTTGTAGTCGTAGGCGTTGCGCACCTGCGAGTGCCCGAACCGGAACGCCGCGACCGAGAACTCGAGCGGCATCACCGGCGGGCGCCTCGCCGGGAACCGCTGCAGGTACAGGCCCTTGAGCTCGGACAGCACCCAGTCGACGGTCCCCGGCACCGTCACGGTCCGCAGGTAGTCGTGCACGATCAGCCACTGGTGGGTGTGCCGCACGAGCTGCTGCGCCTTGACGAGCAGGTCCGCGTCGGACAGCCCCGGCTCCGCGGCGCGGAACGCGGTGACCACCGCGTTGTGGAACCGCAGGTACGCGGTGTGCAGCTGCGCGACGACCAGGTTCTCGTCGTTCCGGGAGTCGCCGATCGTCGCGGGGAGCTGGATGCGCCCCGTCGCGGGGTCCGTGACCGGGTGCCGGCCGGGCAGGTCGCGGGCGGCGGGGTCGGTGGCCGCCGGCACCGGCTGGCCCGGCGCGGGCGCCGCGAGGGTGCCCACCCGCAGGAACGGCCCGTCGTAGAACGCCGCCGACCGGTCGCCGTCGGGCCCGTCGCCGTAGACCGAGTCCAGGTTGAGGTACGGCTGCCGGGCGTTGCCGAGCGCGTGCCGCACGGTGTCCGCGTCGACGGGCCGCAGCCCCGGGTCCGCGATCGCCGGCTGCTGCAGCCGCGGGTCCGCCGAGTCCTCGAGCGTGAGGTCGTGGTCGATGAACTGGCCCCAGTACGTGTAGGCCGCCGGGATCGTCGACGGCGGGGCCGGGCTGGCGGCCGGCTCGGCCATCGCACCGCCGAGGCGGCGGAGCAGCGCGATCACCTGCGGCGGGTCGGCCGACGGCAGGTGGGCCTCGGCGTCGCCCACCAGGTCGGCGAACAGGTAGCCGAAGTCCGAGGCGCGCGCCTGGCGCCGCAGCACCTCGCCGTGGCCGACGTTCTCGACCACCCGCCCGGCGACGGCGGGCGCGGCGGTCTGGGTCTGCAAGGCGTTCATGTGGTTCCCCCTGGGCGGTGCCGGGCCGCGGTGGCGCCCGGCCGGGTGGCGGACCCGCGCCGCGCGGGGCGGCGGGGCGGGCGGTCCGCGCCGCCGCCGGGGGGGTGCGGGCGGCGCGGGCTGCGAGTCCGGCGCGAGGCGGCCGACGACGGCGTCGGGGCGGCGCGCACGCCGGGTGCGCGAGACGACCATCACACCACCGCGCCCGCGGGGCATCAAGAGTCGGCGGCGGCGGGACCCGCGGGCGCGGCGCCGGCGGTCCCTGCGGCACCGGCAGCAGCCACGGTGCCGCCGCCGGCCGCCGCGGCCGGCGTCCCGGTGTACTCCCAGTGCCAGGGCTCGGCCGGCCCCGCGCCGCCCGGCCCGGCCCACGCCGGGTGCTCCCACCCGTGGGCGGGTCCGTGCTCGACCATCCACGCGTACAGCGGCTGGTCGAACTGCCCGACCCCGCCGAACCCGGCGAAGTCGACCGCGACGCCCCAGCCGTGGTGCGACACCCCCGCCGGCGCGGCGAGGCCGCCCTTCGCGGCCTTGAGCGCCGCCTGCTCGGCGTAGGTCCGGTAGGTGCTGCCGACGGGGAGGTCGGTCCCGTGCTCGGCCCGGAACTCCTCGTTCAGCGCGGTGAGCGCGACCACCGCGTCGCAGCGGAGCCGAGCGCCGGGGGCGAACGGCACCGGGCACAGCAGCACCGGGTCGACCGTCCCGTCCGCGAGCAGCCCCGACGGGCGCGCGCCGCCGGCACCCGTGCGCACCGGGGCCCCGACCACCCGGCCGTCGAGCACCGGCAGGTCCGCCGCGGCGCGCGTCGCCTCGCCGGTCGCCTGCTCCACCCGGTCCAGCCCCGCGGCGTCGCCCGCCGGGTGATCGGCCGCGACCGGCACGCTGCGCTCGACCGCCAGCGCGAGCCGGAAGACCGACCCCGCCGCGGCGCGCACCCGCAGCGCCGAGGCGACCCGGTCGCCGGGCGTCGCGGCGGGCTCGGCCCAGGCGTCCGTGAGCCGGACGACCGCCGCGTCCATCCCGGGCAGGTCGTCGAGCGGCCGGGGCGACACCCGCAGCGGCTCCACGCCGGCGGCGGCGTCCAGGGCCGCGCGGGCGAGCAGCGCCGACGCGGCGGTCACGGCCGGCTCCTCGGCGGCGGTCCGCGCCGCCCACCGGTCGGCGTCCGCGGCGGCGGTGCGGACCGGGTCGAACCCGCGGCCGGTGGCGTCCGCCGCCTGCGCCGCAGGGGGCGCCGGGCGCGCTCCCGTCCCGCCGAGCGCGGGCGTCCCGGTGAGGGTGGCGCCGAGCGCGACCGCGAGGCCGGCACCCAGCAGCGACCGGCCCCCGACCCGGGCGACCGCGGCGCCCCGGCCGAGCCGCGCGCGCCCGGCCAGCCGGTGGCGGGGGCGGCGCGGCGCTGACGGCATCGCGAAGGCTCCTGGGCGAGGCGGGTCGCTGGTCCGCGTGGGCGCGCCACCCGGGGACCCGGACCCGCGACGCCCGTCGCGCCCGCGCCCCGAGCGCGCCGTCGCCGACCCCCCAAGCCGGGGTGCCGGTGCCGCGCCACCCGGGAGGTGCGCGCCGGTCGTACCGGGCTGCTGCACCCGGCTCCCGCCACGGGCGCCCCGTTCCTCCGGGGCGTGCCGTCCGGCCAGCGTAGGAAGGCCGCGCGGAGGGTGTCAACGCGAACGGGTGAGGTGGGTCACACCACCGGGCGTGCGGCGGCGGCCCCCCGGGCTCGGCCCCGCGTGCGTCAGAGGGCGTCCCGCGCGGCCTCCGCGGCGCGCAGCCGCTGGTCCGCGCGCTCCGCCTGCCGCGCCGCCGCCGTCCGCGCCGAGCGCGCGTGCCGCACCTCCAGGCCGACCTCGCGCGCCTCCTGCTCGGCGGACGCCAGCGCGGCGCGCCACCGCTCGATCTCCTCCCGTGCGCGGGCGATCGTGCCGCCGAGCTCCTCGGCGCGCGCCTCGGCCGCGTGCAGCCGCTCGTCGGCCGAGTCGCGAGCGCCCCGCCGCTCGTCCGCTTCGTCGCGCGCCAGGGCGACGTCCTGCTCGGCGGCCCGCACCGCGGCCGCGCGGCGCTGCTCGCGGGCGTCGCGCTCGCGCTCGGCACGCTCGCGCTCGGCACGTTCGCGCTCGGCAGGGCGGTCGCGCTCGGCCTCGCGGTCCCGCTCGGCGCCGCGCTCGCCAGCGCGCTCGGCGGCGCCGTCCGCGGCACGCCCGGCGTCGGCGCGGCCGTCGTCCCCACCCGCGCCCGCGTCCTCGGCGACCCGCACCCGCCCGCGGCGCCGCCGGCCGGGCAGCGACACGGTCTCCCCCGGGTCGTCCCCGCGCGCGTCCTCGGCCGCCGCCGGCTCGCCCTCGTCGGACACGCGCACCCGCGCGCGCCGCCCCGCCGGCGCCGCGCGCAGCGGCCGCCGCGGCTCCTCCTCGGTCAGCAGCCGCCCGCGGCGGCGCCCGGGCCGGGCACCGGCCGGGTCGTCCCGGTCCTCCCCGTCACCGTCCGCCGGCGCGCCCGCGTCGTCCGGCACGGCGCGCAGCGGCGTCCGCCGCCCGGGCGCGCCGGCGAGCGCCGGGGCGTCCGGCACCGCGACCGCACCCGCGACGTCGACGGGCTCGAACCCCGACGAGAACAGGTCCCGCACGAGCAGCCCCGTCGCGACCGCCGCGGCGGCCTCGGCGTCGCCCATGGCCGCCCGGAGCGTCCCCTCGACCTGGCCGCGCACCGCACCGCCCGCCCCGCCGCCGAGCAGCTCGAGCGCCGCGTCCGCCGCCGCGCCGACGGCCCGCTGCTGCTCCGCGTGCAGGGCCCGGAGGTCCGCGCCCGCGAGGGCCGCCTGCGCCTCGCGGATCCGGACCCCGAGGTCGAGCAGCGCGCCCAGGTCGTCGGGACGCCCGCGCACGAGCAGGTTGACCGCGGCGGCCGCCGCGGAGGGCTTGCGCAGCGCGCCGACGGCCCGGGCGAGGTCGCGGTCGCCGCCGGCCCGGGCCGCCTTGACCGCGGCGGTCCGGGCGCCGGTGAACTCGGCCGGCGGCACGGCGTACAGGCCCGCCGCCACCTCCGCCACCTCCGCCAGGTCCGCCGGGTCCACCAGGTCCGCCACCGCCGTCCTCCCGTCGCACGCGCCGCCCGGTCGACCCCAGCGAACCACGCCACCAGGCGCGTCGCCGAGAAAGCACCCGTCCGCCGCGAGCGCGGCGGCGCGGGTCCCCGTCGACGGCGGGGCGCGGTGCCGCGGCGCCCCGCCCGGCTCGGGGGTCCCGCCACGGGGCCCCGCGGCAGCCGATAGCGTCGGGGCGACCAGGACCGACGAGCGCGAGAGGGACGGTGCGGCGTGACCGGCCACCAGTTCGAGATCGGCCGCGACGGCCCCACCGCCGTGGTCGTGGGCGTCGACGGCTCCGACCCCTCGCTGCGCGCGGCCGCCTACGCGGTCGGCGTGTGCCGTCGCCAGGGCAGCCGCCTGGTGGTCGTGTACGTGCGCGAGCCGGGCGGCGGGGTGGCGTCGCTCATGGACACCACGGGCGCGGCGAGCGCCGCCGTGGTCGAGCACCAGGACGCCGTGGAGCGCGCGCTCCGCGACCCCCGGGCCCTCGCCGACGCGCGCGGCGTCCCGGTCGAGCTCGTGGTGCGCACCGGCGACCCCTACCAGGTGCTGTCCGCCGTGGCGCACGAGGTGCGCGCGGACAGCGTCGTGGTCGGGTCGTCGACGAGCATCGGGCACCGCATCGCCGGCTCGCTCGCCGTGCGGCTGGTGCGGAACGCGCGCTGGCCGGTCACCGTCGTCCCCTGACGGGCGTCAGGCGGCGGCACCCCCGGCGGGTGCCGCCCGGGCCGGTCCGGCCGCCCCCGGCACCGGGCCCGACGTCGGCCGCAGCAGCCCCGACTCCAGCGCCACCGCGGTGTCCAGCGTGACGTACCCCCGCTCGGCGAAGAACACGGTGACCCGGTCCTCCTCCACGACGGACACCTGCCCGGGACCCCACTCCGCGTGCTCGACGGCCTGGCCCGGCCGCAGGGGCGCGTCCTCGACCTCGACCGACGTGCCCGCCTCGCAGGAGTCGCACGCCCCGCAGGGCCGCGGGTGCTTCTCCCCCAGCAGCTCGAGCAGCAGCCGGCGCCGGCAGTCGGTGGTGTCGGCGTAGGTGCGCACGACCTCGACCCGGCTGCGCTCGACGGTCCGCCGCTCCTCCTGCCGCTCGGCGGCGGTGCGCGCCGCGGCCTGGGCGGAGACCCCGGTCGCCGCCAGCGCCCCGCCGTCCTCGCGCCGGACGGCGCCGGTGTCGAGCAGGACGCCGAGCGCGCGGGACGCCGTCCGGGCGGCGAGCCCGCTCGCCCGCGTCAGGGCGCGCTGGTCGCGGCCCCCGTCCGGCGCGGCCGCGACGGCGTCCAGCACGGCCGCGAGGGTGCGCTGCTTCGGCACGCCGCCGGTCCGCAGGTACTGGTTGAACCCGTAGTCGTCGGGGCGGCTCACGAGCACGGCCCGCGCGGGCTCGCCGTCCCTCCCGGCGCGCCCGACCTCCTGGTAGTACGCGTCGAGCGAGGTGGGCGGCCCGGCGTGCACCACGAACCGCACGTCCGCCCGGTCCACGCCCATGCCGAACGCGCTCGTGGCCACGACCAGGTCCTGCGCCCCGGACAGGAAGGCCCGCTCGACGGCGGCGCGCTCCTTCGCCGGGAGCCCCGCGTGGTAGCCCCGGGCCGCCAGCCCGGCCCGCCCGAGCGCCTCGACCAGCTCCTCGACGTGCGAGCGCGTGCGCGCGTAGACGAGCCCGGCACCGCCGGGATCGGCCACCAGCTCGCCGACGAGCGCGACCACCCGGTCGTCCCGCTCGCGCGGCGTGGACGCGTGGTGCGCGCCCAGCCAGATGTTCGGCCGGTCGGCGTCGTGCACGAGCACGCGGGCGTCGACCATGCCGAGCCGCTCGACGACCTCGTCCCGCACCTGGGGCGAGGCGGTGGCGGTCAGCGCCAGCACCCGCGGGCGACCGAGCCGCTCGACGGTGCCGGCCACGTGCACGTAGTCGGGGCGGAAGTCGTGGCCCCACTCGCTGACGCAGTGCGCCTCGTCGACGACGACGAGCCCGACGGGGGCCCGGTCCAGGGCCTCGGCGACGGGCCCGCGCGCCAGCTGCTCCGGCCCGAGCACGAGCACGTCGAGCTCGCCCGCCGCCGCCGCGTCCAGGGCCGCCGCCTGCGCGCGGGCGCCGCGGGCGGCGCTCACCGACTCCGCGCGCAGGCCGGCCTCGCGCAGGCCGGCGACCTGGTCCCGCTGCAGCGCGAGCAGCGGCGACACCACGACGGTCAGCTCCCCGCTCAGCAGGGTGGCGATGGCGTACACCGCCGTCTTGCCCGCGCCCGACCGGGCGACGAGCAGGGTGTCCCGGTCGCGCAGCCCGTCGAGCGCGTCGCGCTGCGCCTCGCGGAGCGTCGCGCCCGGGCCGAGGACCCGGCGCACGGCGGCGTCCAGGTCCGGCGCGTCGGCCCCGGACCCGTCGGTCGTCCGCGTCACAGGGTGCGCGCTCGGTTCAGGCCGAGGAAGAACGCGCCCCCGCTGCACAGGATCCCGGCCGTGAACAGCCAGATCTCGGCGGTGTCGACCGCGAGCCCCATCAGGTAGAGCCCGCCCACGAACAGCACGAAGCAGAACAGGAACAGCAGCACCCGCGCCGGCGGGGGCGGCGGGGGCTGCTCCTCGGACGCGCGCACGCGCTCGAGGTAGTCGTCGTCGACGGTGCCGCGGTCGGACACGGGGGCCTCCGGTGGTGGTGGTGCGCTCAGCGGCGCGGCTGGGCGGGGTTGGTGGGGACGCCGTGGGACGGCGGGTTCTGGGGCGGCCCCGCCGTCTCGGGCGCGGCGCTGCTGCCGCCCGCCGGGGCCGGCGCGGCCTCGGCGGCCGGGGCGGCCGCGTCCCCGGAGGACGGGCGCTGGCCCTCGGCCAGGTCGAGCAGCCGGTGGTCGAGGATCTGGATCACCGCGACCCGGTTCGCGTGCGCCTCCTCGTAGCGGCGCAGCACGTCGATCTCGTCCGCCTCCAGGCTGCGGACGCGGTGGCCGAGCGAGCCGATCGGCAGGTGGTCGTAGTCCGGCACGGGCAGGTCCTCGCGGCGCACGTCGTCGTCGGTCATGCGTCCTCCCGGGGTCGTGGCGGCGCCCGGCGCGGCCGCCGCGATCGACGCTAGGCCGGGCCGCGGAGGCCTGCCACCGGAGCCCGGCCGGTCCTACGATCGGTGGGTCCGCGCGACCCGCCGACCCGCACCAGGGAGCACGCCGTGCCCGCACCCCCCGAGCCCCCGGGACCCACCGCCGTCGACGAGCGGTTCGCGACGCCGCCGGAGGACCGCGGCTGGACGCTGGCGTACCTGCCCGCCTGGAGCTCGCGCGCCGCCGCCGCGGCGAGCGCCCGCACCGGTCCGGACGGCCTGCACCTGACGATCCCCGTCGAGCACCCGGTCTGGTGCCCGGGCGACCACGTGCCGCCGCTCCGGGTCTCGGCGGCGCAGAGCGGGTCGTGGTCGGGCCCCGTCGGCAGCACGCGCGGGCAGCAGCCGTTCCGGGCGGGGCAGACGGTGCGGGAGGAGCAGCCCGCGCGGTGGGCGTGCACCCCGCGGGAGGGCCGGGTCGAGGTGACCTGCCGCGCGACGATCGGCCCGGGCTCGATGTTCTCCGCCTGGCTGGTGGGGATCGAGGACGTGCCGGAGCGCAGCGGCGAGCTGTGCGTCGTCGAGGTGTTCGGCGACACGCTGGGGACCGACGAGGACGGCATGCCGAGCGCCGCGCTCGGGTCCGGCGTGCACCCGTTCCGCGACCCGGATCTGCGCGAGGAGTTCGCCGCACCGCGCACGGCGCTCGACGTCGCCGCGCGGCACACCTACGCCGTGTCGTGGCGGCCCGGGCGGGCGGTGTTCGAGGTCGACGGGCTCGTCACCCGGACGCTCGACCAGGCGCCCGGCTACCCCCTGCAGCTCATGCTGGGCGTGTTCGACTTCCCGGACCGGCCGCACGGGCCGGGTGCGCCGGCGGTGCCCGAGCTGGTGGTCGAGCGGGTCCGGGTCACGCCCGGGTGACGGACGCCCGCGCGGGCGTCACCCCCCCCCCCCGGCCCGTCCGGGCGCCCGCCGTCGAGCGGCTGCATGACACGACGTGCACCGGCCCGCGCGACCGGTCAGCCGCCCAGCACGATCTCCCCGTAGGTCCTGAGCTCGTGCGCGGCCACCGTCGCCTCGACGGTCCCCAGCGGGTCGGCGGCCGCGTACGCCGACAGGTCCAGCCCGGTCAGCGCCCCGATCATCGAGACCGGGACCTGGAACGTGCGGTACGCGCCGAACGTCGCCTCCGCGAGCACGCTCGGCAGGAACGCGTCCTGCCCGAGCACGTAGCCCGTGACCACGAGCCGCCCGCCCCGGTCGACCACCGCGACCACCTTCCAGAACTGCCGCGGCAGCAGCACGCCCCGGTACGGCGGGTCGTCCGGGGCGAGCACCGGGCCCGCGAGCACCGAGATGCGCAGCCGGTCGCGCCGGGCCGTGCCGAGCAGGTACTCCTCGAGGCCGAGCCACAGGGTCGAGCCGGCGTTGAACGCGTGGTGCTGCGGGGCCGAGTTCGTGTAGTGGAACGTGTCGTCGTTCGCCGCGCGCGCCAGCGGCCCCCACGACGGGTCGAGCCGCCGGACGAGGTGGCCGCGGTCGAGCGCGTTGTCCGCGTACACCTCGGCGCCGGTCTGCTCCTCGCGCGGCAGGCGCGGGTCGAGGATCCACCGGTCGTCGCTGCGCGGGCGGGCGTCGGTGTGCGCGCCGTCGACGTTCACCGCCGTGCACAGCGCGAGCCGGCGGACCCGGTGCATCACGACGCTGAAGTGGTGGTACCGCAGCTCCGCCGAGGCGACCGGCGCGTTCGGCCCCGGGTCCGGCAGCGGCAGCGGCACGCCGAGGAAGCCGGGGTCGTAGCCGCCGCGCGCGGCGTAGTCCGGGTCGATCGCGAGCCGCTCGACGGCGGTCCCGGTGGCGGCCGGGAGCGGGGGCGGCGCCGGTGGTGCGGGCGCCGGGTCCGCCGGACGCCCGTCCGCCGTCGCGGCGTCCAGCGCCACCCGCACGGTGAGGCGGAGCGGGATCTCGACGACGCCTCCCGCGGTCCCGTCGGCCGCGGTCGTGGCCGCCACCGCGGCGCCGATCACGGCGTCCGGCGCGGCGCGCCCCGTCGCCCGGGCGCCCGCCGCGCCGGCGACCTCGGGCCGGCCGTGCGGCGTCGGGGGGTCGTCGAGCGCGTCGACGAGGGCGCGCCGGCCCGGGTCGAGCGGCAGCCCGGCCAGGTGGCCCAGGATCCTGCTGATCCGGATCCCCTCGTTCAGCGACCCGGTCGCGCCGGGCGAGGGGTCGGGCACGCTCGCGTGGTGCAGCGCGACGACCTCCCACTGGTCGTTGAACACCGGCGACCCGGACGAGCCCGGCTCGGTGTCGGTGACGTAGTGCAGCACCTGCTCGGGGATGTCGACGAGCCGGTTCTCCCGCAGCGCCACCTCCTTCCGGCGCGCCGCCGGGTGCTGCACGATCGTCACCGACTCCCCCACGACGACGGTGCCCTGCGCGCCCGTGAGCCGGCACCAGCCGAAGGGCGCGGTGCTGGCCGGCGCACCGGCGACCGCCACCAGCGCGAAGTCGAGCTCGGGGTCCGCCGCGAAGAAGGCCTCCGGGTCGAGGCCGACCTCGACGACCGGCATCGGGTCGCCGTCCAGCGCCCGCTGGAAGTCGAGCTGCAGCACGCTGCCCGCCGCCACGTCCACCGCCGGGAGCACGTGGTGGTTGGTCAGCATCAGGTGCGGCGACACGAGGAACCCCGTGCCGTACCCGGCCGTGCGGCCGTCGGCGCCGCGGATCACCACCCGCCCGACCGTCCGCTGGGCGACGAACCCGCCCTCCAGGTAGCGCGCCTCCAGGAAGTCCGGCTGGTTGATCACCTTCTCCAGCAGCACCTGCGGGGCGTCGGGCAGGTCCAGCCGCTCCGCCGCGTCCGCGACCAGGGCGGGGGCCGGCACGTCGGTCGGCACCGAGTCCGGGTCCGCGCCGGTGCGGAACCGGCTGACCCGGTCGACGCGGCGCGCCACGCGCAGCGGGTCGTTGGCCGCGGCGAGCTCCCCGCGGTCGACCCGGTCGATCGCCGGGAGCCGGACGCCCGCCCGCTCCCGCGCGCGGCGGGCGGCCAGCTCGCGCTGGAGCTCCTCCTGCGCGCGCAGGCGCTCGGGCAGGGTGGTGGCGCCTCCCGGCGCGGCGACGGTGTCCATGGGTCCGGTCCCCTCGGGCGGACGACGCGGCGGGCGCCCGGCGGGACGGGCTGGTGGCCGGGCGGGGCGGGCGTCGTCGACCGTCCCCCGCCCGGCGGACGGGACGCACGGGGGGACGCGGACGACGCTAGCAGTGTGACCCACGACACACCAGAGGCCCCGGAAGCCTTGACGCGCTCCCGCGCCGGTGCTGCACTCGAAGGGTCCGCGCCCTGGACGACGGAGTCGAGATGGCCGCCCGCCCGCACCCGTCCGCCACCCGCCCGGTCGGGTGAGCACCGTGGCGCGCGCGCTGGTCCTGATGGGCGTCGCCCGCACCGGCGGCCGGTTCCCGGAGCTGCCCGCCGTGCCGGGCGCGGTCGCGGCCGTCCGGGCCTGGGCCGCCGAGCAGGGCGTCCCCGACGACCTGGTGCTGACCTTCACCGACGACGGCGGCGCGCCGGTCACCGCCTCGGCCGTGCTCGCCGGCGTGCGCGGCCTCGTGGACCGGGGCGACGTCGACCAGCTCGTCGTCTACTTCAGCGGGCACGGGATCAACACCGGGAACGCCGAGTTCTGGCTGCTCACCGGGGCGCCCGAGGACGGCAGCCAGGCCGTGAACGTGTCGTTGACCTCGTGGTACGCCGAGCGGCTCCCCGTGCGGCACGTCGTGCTCGTCTCGGACGCCTGCCGGACGGCCGCGAGCACCGTGCAGGAGCTGAGCGTGCAGGGCGTGGCGGTGGTCCCCAACCTGCCGCCGAGCGGCCCGGCGGCGGCGGTCGACGTGTTCTACGCCTGCGCGCTCGGCGACCCGGCCTACGAGGTCAAGGACCCCGCGGCGTCCGGGGCGGCGTACCAGGCGCTGTTCACGTCCGCGCTCGTGGGGGCGCTGCGCGGCGACCACCCCGCGCTGGTGACGCCGGGGGCGGCCCCGGTCGCGGCCCTGTCTCTTCTACACACCTGACGCTGCCGACGAAGGACGT